>NYTP01000030.1 GCA_002683575.1 Bermanella sp. | reverse complement strand
TTTTTCTTTCAGATTCAACAAGTTAGTTTCGATTTAAATCGGCTTGCCTTGTTGAGGTGGCGCATTCTACGCATATGAGTTTTTTAGTCAACGCTTTTTGTAGATTTTTTACAAAAGCCTTTTCCCATGTCAAACACCTATATATAGGTCCTTTAATGTCGCCACCTTTATCTACTAATCGTCTAATTAGATAGCGCCCGAAAACAACCTGACCATTTAGTCAACTCTATTATTTTGTACACCTGTATTAGGCTTGGCTATTTGTTATACTCGCGCAAATTTTAGGGGGCTTTCATGAGCAAACCAAAGGCAGTTGTTATATATAGTGGTGGAATGGATTCGTTCACCCTTTTAAATCGTGTGATTAAAGATGGGTATGATGTTTATGCTTTAACGTTTAATTACGGCCAAAAGCACGTTAAGGAAGTTGAGGTTGCCAGTACGGTATGCCAACAATTAAATGTGCCTCACAAGATTCTTGATATCTCTCCTATTAATCAGCTAATGCAAAGCTCGTCCTTAGTTGGCAGCATCGATGTACCAGAGGGTCATTATGAAGCGGACAATATGAAGAGCACCATGGTGCCCAACCGTAATATGATCCTGTTGTCTCTTGCCATTGGCTATGCCGTAGATATTGAAGCCAGTAAGGTCTACTACGGTGCCCATGCAGGTGATCACGCTATTTACCCTGACTGCCGTCCTGAATTTGTTCACGCTATGAATGATGTCGCGCAAATTGCCAACTATGAGCCCATTACCATAGAGACCCCTTATCTCAACTCAAGTAAAGGCGAGATATTAAAAGATGGCCTGGGCATGAATTTAACGTATGAGCATACGTGGACTTGCTACAATGGTCGCGAGAAAGCCTGCGGTAAATGCGGTGCTTGTGTTGAGCGCTTAGAAGCATTTGCCGACAATAACGCTACCGACCCTGTTGAATACGAATAAATGGTTACTCCTGTGTTTAAAGTAAAAGAAGCGTTTTATACGCTTCAAGGGGAAGGCGCTCGAGCCGGACGCGCGTCTGTTTTTATTCGGTTCAGTAAATGTAATTTATGGAACGGAAAGGAAAGCGGACGCAAGGCTGCAGTTTGCCAATTTTGTGATACCGACATCACGGGCACCGATGGCGAAAATGGCGGTGTATATTCACAAGCTGAATTACTGAATTTAGCCCTTCGTTTATGGCCAAATACACAACATGGCTCGCCTTACGTGGTCTTTACCGGTGGTGAGCCGGCTTTACAACTAACCGAAAGCTTGGTTGATGATTTTCAACAACACCGATTTGAATGCGCAGTTGAAAGTAATGGCACCCTACCCCTGCCAAAAAATTTAGACTGGGTATGTATCAGCCCTAAAGGTAAAAGCGATGTCATTATCAAACAATGTCATGAGCTTAAGCTGGTATACCCACAGGTTGACCTATCTCCTGATGATATCAATGATATTCAAGCGGACTATTATTACCTTTCGCCTATGGCGGATTATGGGGTTGAAAATAGCGGCATGATTATTCGTGAGAACATGCAAAGCGCCACACAATATTGTTTGGATCATCCTCAATGGCGCATGTCATTACAGACTCATAAATTATTGGGTATCAACTAAGCAGCTCAACATCCATTACCTGCCATTCAAGCCGTCTTTTCGTGAGTGCGTGTTGCTATATATTGGACACGCTTAAGCCCCCTTAAACATTGCAACTTATAAAAGATACGCTCACTATGATTCCAGATTAAAGGAGTCATCATGAGCGCGATCTTATTAGATAAACAGCAACACATTGCTACCATCACACTGAATCAACCTGAACTTAGAAATTCAATTTCCGAAATTGAAGTGGTTGACGCATTTTTAAACGCCCTAACCTCCATCGAAAAGGACCAAGACATACGCTGTGTGATTATTACCGGCGCAGGGTCTGCATTTTCAAGTGGTGGCAATATCAAACACATGCTTAATAAGGAAGGCATGTTCGAAGGTGAGGCCAATGACATTCGTGAAAACTACGCTAAAGTCATTCAGCGTATTCCTGTGGCATTGCATAATATTAATATTCCAACCATTGCCGCAGTCAATGGCCCTGCTGTGGGTGCCGGTTGTGATCTGGCCATGTATTGCGACATGCGCATCGCCAGTACCAAGGCAAGCTTCGCTGAAAGCTTTATTAAGGTTGGCTTAATTCCTGGTGATGGCGGCGCTTGGATTCTTCCTCGTATCGCCGGCTACGGTCGCGCCGCGGAAATGGCCTTTACCGGTGAAGCCATCAGTGCACAGCAAGCCTTTGAATGGGGCATGTTGAACAAACTGGTTGAACCCGATACGTTAATAACAGAAGCCATGGCACTGGCTAAGCGTATTGCCGTGAATCCACCGCAAGCACTGCGAGCAACTAAACAGCTAATGCGCGCTGGCACCACTCTTCCTTTGGACACATTATTACAAACCAGCGCAGCCATTCAGGCAAGCTTGCATCAAACTCAGGATCATATTGAAGCGGTATCTGCTTTAATAGAAAGAAGAGCCGCCAACTTTAAAGGCAAATAATGACTAAGCTTCCCATCACACTATGTACCGCACTTTTCTGCTTACTGCTAGGTTGTGACAATGGCTTAGGAAAAAGTGATATGAAAGGGGTTTTCACCACCGACCACGGTGAATGCGTCAAAGAAGGTGATGTGGGGCTAAAAATTCATAAAAACGAAATCCATATCGACTTTTATTGTTTTTTGAAGCAATGCAACGATATGGATGGCACGATTGAAAAAGGCGGCTTTTTTTATATAAGTGACCGCAATGGTCATTACATACAAGGTCGAATCGGTAACGAAAGTGCCACAGGCTCTTGGTTTACTACCATTAATGAAAACAAGTGCTCCGGCACTTGGTTTGCCAAGCGAAACACCGAATGAAACATTACCAACACTGGATAGACCACCTTCAACTTACGCCTCACCCTGAAGGGGGATATTACCGTCGTATTTATGAGTCAAAACACCCAATACAAACAGATAACGGTAAGCGTCATAGCGCCACAGCTATTCAGTTCCTACTAACCAGTGGGGATTTTTCAGCTTGGCACCGCATCAAAAGCGATGAGTTATGGTTCTATCAGCAAGGCTGCCCACTTGTAATTCGCAGCATTAACTCAGCCGGTGAATTATCTGAAACCTATCTGGGCGCAGAACATGAATTAACTGCCTGTGTGAGTGCCAACACTTGGTTTTGCAGTGAACCCATCACCGCAAAACCTTCTGATTACAGCTTAGTTAGCTGTATGGTCACACCAGGGTTTGATTTTGCCGATTTTGAAATGGGCAAAAAAGAACAACTGGCTGCACATTATCCAAAGCATACCGCGCTGATTAATCGACTTTGTCGCGATTAAAGTCAGCGGTATTTATCTATGGCTGTACACGCTCTATGTTCCACTGGCCTTGAGCATCTCGCTTATAGATGAAGCGGTCATGTAAACGATTCTCTCTACCTTGCCAGAACTCAATGGAAATCGGCATCACTTTATACCCCCCCCAAAAGTCTGGTAACGGTATGTCACCTTTAGAAAATTTATTTTTCATTTGCACAAACGCTTGCTCAAGCAATTTGCGTGTCGCCACCGTTTTACTTTGATGACTGGCCCAAGCTGCTAACTGGCTATCACGAGGGCGAGATAAAAAGTACTGTGCGTTTTCTGCCACCGACAGTTTTTGCGCCTGTCCGCGAATAATCACTTGGCGCTCAAGCGATAGCCAAGCGAAATGCAAACTAATGTTGCTGTTACCCTCAAGCTGCAGCGCTTTATTACTCTTTAAATTAGTAAAAAAGGTAAAACCGGCATCATCGTATTTCTTTAATAACACGATACGCTGGCTGGGCATGCCATCGGCGTCCACGGTGGCTACGTTCATGGCCGTAGGGTCCGTAAACAAGTTCGATTCAATTGCCTGCCCCAACCAATGTTTAAACTGCTCCATTGGATTTTCGTGCAAGTCTTTTAGATGTAATTCATCCGCGCCATATTGGCGACGGATATCCGCTACGTCTTTCATATGTCAGGCTCAATTGAGGTTTTTAACAGTATAACGATAAACCCCACCAGACCCGAATTTTTTTCATAATTCGACTATGGTTCAGCATGGCGGTGTGAGCCTATTAATCATCCTAAGTTTGTATATTTGCATGAACCACTTGGCACGACATGACATAACCGTACAATAGCCCTAAACACCAATAGATTGATGATTATGAGCAAACGCAACAAGCGCGAAATCCCTATCTTCGAGCACCCAATAATCGAAACTCACTGCCACCTGGATTATTTAAAAGACAATCCACTCGATGTCACTTTAGCCAATGCAAAAGCTGCAGGTGTTGAGAGAATTATTACCATCGCCGTCTCACCAGACAATTTAAATAATGTCATGTCCCTAGTGGAGCAAGATGACATGCTATGGGGCACACAAGGTGTTCACCCCCATGACGCTGAGAAATACACTCCTGAGACAGCGAAGATCATCCGCCAACAAGCATTGCATGAGCGTATTGTGGCCATTGGTGAAATCGGTTTAGATTATTTTTATGATAATGCTGACCGTGAGGTACAGCGTCAGGTATTTCATGAACAGTTACAAATCGCCGCGGATCTTGACCTGCCCGTGGTGATTCACAGCCGTGACGCCGATGATGACACCATTGCCATACTCAAGCGCTTTGAAACCAGCTTAAAACGCAAGGGCGTTATACACAGCTTTACCTCAGGCCCAGAACTGGCTCAATATGCCATCGATCAGGGGTTTTGCTTAGGTTTTAACGGTATCTGTACATTCAACACAGCGGAAAATGTGCGTGATATTATTCGAATGACACCGCTTGAAAATATCATTCTTGAAACCGATGCGCCGTTCTTAACACCTGTGCCCTACCGGGGGAAAGAAAATGCATCCTGCTACCTCCCCTTTGTGGCCGAAAAAGTAGCGGATGTAAAAAACATCGATATCAATGCATTTTTACCCATTGCCCATGCCAATAGCCTAGCGTTGTTTTTTCCGGAGTAAGCAAATGTCCGTTATTGCTCAAAGCGCCTTTTGTTCGACCGTCGTGATTGACGAGCTTGAGTGCGTGCAAATTCGACACCCAAGGTTTTTTGCTGAAGTTTGCCTGCAAGGCAGTCAACTCACCCGATTTGATCACCACTCTTTGGGGGAATTTGTTTGGCTCAGTCCCAGCGCAGAATACAAGTTAGGCCAGGGCTTACGAGGTGGCGTGCCCATCTGTTGGCCTTGGTTTGGCGTATTAGAGAAGAACCCTGCGGGTATTTCACAAAGTGTTTTGAGTAAAAAAAATGCACATGGTTTTGCTCGCACGCAAATCTGGCAATTAGATGATATTAAAGAAAGTGCTCACGGCGTAACACTGGAATTAGCGCTTAAACAGAACAATGAAACCCTAGCCATCTGGCCATTTGCGTTTGAATTGCGTTGCCGCTTTCATTTTTCAGATGCGCTTAAGATTGAATTAATCACACACAATACGGGCAATGATACCTTTAGCTTTAGCCAAGCATTGCATACGTATTTAGGCGTCGATGCCATTTCACAAACTCGCATAATGGGTGCTCATAAACATCATTATGTGGACGCGCTAGACCAATGGAAGAGTAAAACCCAGCATGGGCCGGTGATCATTAGTGAAGAGGTCGATCGTATTTATTTGGGTGAGATAGAATACTCACTCAATGACGGCAAACACGATATCGCCCTTACCAGTAACAGTGCATCCAGTGTGGTGTGGAACCCTTGGATTAATAAAAGTAAAACCTTAAGCCAGTTTCCTCATGATGCGTATAAAACCATGCTGTGCATCGAAAACGGCAACATACTCAACGATATCGTCAGACTTAAAAAGAATCAGCGCCATGTTTTAAATATGACGCTGAGTAAACAATAAACGATATATAAAGCGTTTCATTTATTGGTAATTTAAACGTTTCGTTAACCATTGGGTCAAACTAATGTAGCGAATCCCCAATAAACGCACTAACACATGAATAACGTGGGCATCCCAACCCACCATAATACGGGGTTTATTCTTCTTAATACCGGCCACGATAATCTTGGCGGCCTTTTCTGGTGTGGTGTGGGCTAATTTATCAAAGCTTTGCGACAATTCTGCGCGATCTTCACCGTCAGATATTCTGGCATTTTGAACAATTTCCGTCGCAATGCCACCAGGGTGAACGCAGCTGACTTCAATATTGTTATGGTTTAAGCACATTTCTTGGCGCAGCGCTTCGGTGTAACCTCGTACTGCGAATTTTGCCGCGTTATAACTGCTTTGTCTTGGTATCGCGATCATGCCAAATACACTGCTGATATTCACCACATGTCCACCACCTTGAGCTTGCTTTAAAAACGGCAAAAACGCTTCGGTACCATTAACAACCCCCCAAAAGTTAATATTCATTAACCATTCGAAGTCTTCACGCTTGGTATCATCTAAACCACTTGAGAGTGCGACGCCTGCATTGTTAATCACCAAATGAATATCACCCAGTTCAGCGTGAACTAACGTAGCATAATCAAGCATACTTGCACGATTGGCCACATCCAGTTCGTAAATATGAACAACGGCCTTAGGCGCAATATCGAGAATCCCTTGCTTCGTCGCTTGCAAACCGGACACGTTAATATCCGAGATTGCTAATTGGCAGCCTTGCTTAGCCAATTCAATGGCAAGCGCCCGACCAATGCCTGAACCCGCACCGGTGACGACCGCTGTTTTATTGAGTAGTGTTGTCATTTAGTTGCTCTTTTTATTCTTTAAATGATTCTTGTGAAAGACAAACCTGTTTTAAATTCATTAATCGTTTTTGTACATTATCACTGTCCAACTCTAACCAAGCACAGGCAGCTTGATGAGAATGGAAACACAAGACATCATTACCGCTTCCCCAGGAGTATCCGCTGTAATTGTTAGCGATATCCCATGTATGTGGGTTAATCACAATAGCGACTTTCTTTTGCTGATAACCTACACGGGATAACGTTGAATGACAAATAGACTGGATCTCAGATTCACTGAGTGAAAAAACCGCCTCCCGACAATCAGCGATTACGATCGACCCCTCTTTTATGTTTGTGTCCTGACTTTGCTCACGCTCATGGTCAAGCATCTCTTGAAGGCCAATTTCTCCCGCCCAATATTCTAAAACAACCGTTCCTTGATTGAACACACCATACTCATTTGCCATGTGCACCACCCAGTGAAATAAATCCTATTATACTGAGCTTATTAATATAAAGATTAGGGGAAATAAGCCAATTTAACCCTATAATCGGTTACACTAGAGCCATCTCCATTTAAGTGATCTAACTATGAGTAAAGGTGCCGATAAGCACAAAGGGCGACTAAACGAATTAAATGAATTCGGTAAGGATCTTGCTCGACGCAGTAAAAGCCATTGTGAGTTATGTGACAACCATGGTGTGAAACTATTTATTCATGAAGTACCACCTGTGCCTAAGCAGCCTGACTTCGAGTCTTGTATTTTTATTTGCGAAACCTGCCAAGGTCAAATTGAAAAACCAAAATCCATAGATGTGAACTACTGGCATTGTTTACACACCAGTATTTGGAGTGAAGTGCCTGCGGTACAAGTAATGGCTGTACTCATTGCAAAAACCCTAGCAGCAAAAGCCGATTACGCTGCCGAGCTTCTTGATCAGGTGTACTTGACCGAAGAACAGCAACAATGGATTGCCGATGCCGAAGCGGACCTACTCAAAAAGAAATAAAAATTTCTATCTTTTATAACCATTGCAGCATGGGAGCTGCAATGCGTTTATCCAGTGTACGTACCTGCCCGTCTTTAAACTGAATGGACCAATGAACGTCCGTTTCATTTTTTATCACACCTTCACCAAATTTCTGATGTTTGATCCATACTTCAATTTGCGCAGGAGAAGAATTTTGTGAGTGTATTGCAGGGCGTTTTAAGCTATCTACTGACTTGCTTGGCTTGGGTGGTGCTAAGGTTAATTCTAAGTCCCAACCCAGTGTCTTCACATAATCTTGAGCGTGTGCAATGACTGCTTTAGGCAGTGCTAAAACTTTATCACCTTGACTAACAGCCGCTTGAATTTTAAGTAAAGCAGGCACTTTCATGGAATCAATAAATGGGCTAATGGTTTTTTGATCCGGTGATGAATCAAGGTCGGACGGACAAATTAAGTGAAGCGCATGCATGGCGCGGGTCATGGCCACATAAAACAAACGACGCTCGCTTTCAATTGACGTCGCTTGCTGCATCTCACCATCACTGTGGTACGGGTAATAATGATTATTTAATGCCGGTAAGATCACCACCGGCCACTGCAAGCCTTTCGCTCTATGTATCGAACTGATCACCACTCCTGTATTTTGGTTTTGCTGTTGTTTAACTAGAGTTAAGCCCTGCAAATATTCATAGGTACTGGCCGCACTGATATTTAGCTTTGCCATAAAGCGAGAAAACCCTTGTACCGTGGCAATGCGGTCGTCCACTTGCTGGCCACTGAATGCGCTATCGCTTAACCCTTTGTAAAAGTCAGTTTCACGTAAGTAACGATTGATTAACTGATGGGCTGTAATGCGAGGGTGCAGTGCTAACTCAATCAACTGTAATCGGTTTTCCACTTGTTGCTTTTGCCAAGTTGATAACTGCGATAAATCTAAATCTTTAAAGCCACGCATTACTTTTTCATCGCATTGAGCTAAACCGTTGGCGATATTTTCTAACTCACTGCGCTTAATTTTCAACGCTGGAAACGTGAGAAACATTAGCCAACTAGAAAACCGCTTGCGCAAACCTTGTTGAAAAAATACACCTCCGGCAATTTCAAACAGCATCATAAATGGCTGTAGTTCATACCGTTCCAGCACCCAGCTATGATGGGCCATCTGGTAGGGAATATTGGCTTGCAAAAGAGCCAGCTCTAGTGGCGCACTGATTCCCCAGATTCGTAACAATACGGCTATATTTTCAGCCGGCATGTGCTTGAGTGACTGCTGTATCAAGCTTAACGTTTGCTGAGCATAGTCATCGTCTTTATGCAGCTGAACCTTTGTCTTAGGGTTGGTCTCATGGGCAATGGCCATCACCGGCTGGCGCTGTTTATTAAATTGAATCAATTGATTGCTTAATAGAGCAACATCGTGTCCATAACGAAAACTTCGACTCAGTGAGTAGTGGGTTGCTTCTTTAAAATGGTCATCAAAATAATGCAGCATAAAGTGACTGCTGGAACCACGAAACTCATAAATGGTTTGATCAGGGTCGCCAATCACCATCACCTGTGCTCGTTTGCCGGCTAGGGTTTCTAATAAGAACTGTTGAATCGGATTAATATCTTGATATTCATCCACCAGAATCCAGTCCATGTGATTGGCATAATGGGCAGCTAAATCCGGGCGTTCACTGAATAATAAACACGGGTCATACAGCATATCCGCATAACCAATACGGCCCTGCTGCTTACGCCATTGCTCAAACGCCTCAAACACTTTCACAAAAAAGCCACACTGTTTAGGCAACCCAGACGCATTAAAGACCGCTTGAGCAGGGTCCAAGCAGGATTTAGCTTGCTCCATAAATGACATCATGGGATCAAGCCATTTCTTTTTATCGTTAAGAATTTCTTGGGCCAGCGTTTTATTGGCATGCTGTTGCATTAAGCGCCAAAGAATTAACTCTTGCTCACTTTGTGATATGAGTTTTTCCTGAAAAGGCGGCAAAGCTCCTTGCTGTACTAAGCCCTGATAAATTTTTAACGCTAATGAGTGAAAGGTGCGAACTTGAGGAAGCGGCCCCTGCATAACAGAGCGCAGTTTATGAGAGAAATCCAGCTGAGCGGACTTATTGTACATAATGACCAACAAACGCTTAGGGTTTTGCCCTTGCTCAAGGCGCTTTTGAATAAACAAAGCCAGCGTGCTGGTTTTACCGGCTCCGGCCACTGCAATGACTTTTGCATGACCTTGTTCATGGGCAATAATGTCTAATTGTTGATCAGTTAATTGCACCAGTGCAAACCTATAAACCAAGTACATTGAATATGCCGGTATTTTAAAGCAATTCCCCTGCTGCTTGGGAATTTTTAGCATTTATTTCCTTCATGCACCTGCTCATTAAATAACCACATAACAACATGAAAAAATGACACTATGCCCGCTCAAATGCCAGTGCTAGAATCGCCACCCCATTTTTTAATCACTTCTGAGGAATCAGCATGTTTGAAGTTAATGAATATTTCGATGGCAAAGTAAAATCCATCGCTTATAAAACACAAACGCTTCCAGCCACTGTAGGCGTTATGGCCGCAGGCGAGTATGAATTTGGTACTAGCCAAAAAGAAACCATGACAGTAGTCACTGGCGCATTAACGATTCAGTTCCCAGGCACTGAAGAGTGGAAAACCTTCAATCAAGGCGAATCATTTATCGTTGAAGCCAACGTGAAGTTTGGTGTAAAAGTGGCAGTTGATAGCGCCTATCTTTGCACGTACGAATAAGCAAAAAATGGCGAACTAGGCTCAATTAAACCTAGCGGCCAGCGTATCCTGCACTATATTTAATAGTGTATGGATACTGAATTTTTACTCGACATCACTCCTTTTGATTGGCCCTCTATTTTTATGGCCTTGCTCTGTGGCACCATCATTGGGCTGGAGCGTCAAATCCGCGGCAAACCTGCCGGCATCCGCACATCCGCTCTGATTATTCTGGGCACCTACGTCTTTATTGCTTGCTCTACTTATGTCTCTATCAACGCTAATATGACGGATCCATCGCGTATTATTGGCCAAGTGATTACCGGGATTGGGTTTTTAGGGGCAGGCGTCATGCTCAGTAAAGGGCGCAGTGTGTATGGCGTAACCAGCGCAGCGACCATATGGGCTTTAGCCGCGGTTGGAGTCTGCATTGGTATTGGAGAACTCGGTAGCGCATTTAAATTGTCGCTGGTGGTGGTGGTGATCTTATTTGTGGTGGATTGCTTTGAGGATTACAGCCAGCATTTAGGCAAGCATGTGCATTCTCGATTTCACCGCTGGCGAAATCGAGATGACGAATAGGTTAATTATTTTCGATGTAATCAACGCTGAAACCCGCATTTTCTGTTAA
The DNA here is from genome assembly GCA_002683575.1 of Bermanella sp. Classification (GTDB taxonomy): domain Bacteria; phylum Pseudomonadota; class Gammaproteobacteria; order Pseudomonadales; family Oceanobacteraceae; genus Bermanella. The sequence goes on along the minus strand of NYTP01000030.1, from coordinate 27,632 downwards.
GCCCATTTTCTCTACTAGGTAGGGTAGCCCTTCATTTAGTTGCTGCTCGAGATTCCACGGCGGGTTCATAATCACCATACCACTGCCATACATACCCTGCTCTTCTTTATCCCCCGACACCCAAAGACGCACATCCAAAACACTCTTAGGCTTAAGGTTTTTAAGCTTTCGAGCCATGGTTTCGCTCATTTTTTGTTTGTCATTACGATTAATCAGTGGGTACCAAATGGCATACACACCTTGAGGAAAACGTTTTAAAGCGGATTCCATGGCAGCCACCACTTGCTGGTACTCTTTGGCTTGCTCATAAGGCGGGTCAATCACCACCATGGCGCGCTTGGTAGGCGGGGGTAATAACGCTTTTAAGCCCGCAAAGCCGTCTTGTTTTTCCATAGCGACTATTTTATCGCCGGTAAAATTCTTACGAAGCAATTGAAAATCTTGAGGGTGCAACTCGAACAGGCGCACCTTATCACTGGGACGTAAAAACTGACGCACAAACCAAGGGCTACCGGGGTACAGTTTAAGTCGCTCACCTGGATTTAACTGATTGATCACCCCCATATAGTCTTTAAAGACAGCGGGCACTTTTTCATCCCATAGGGTTTGAATACCGGCTTTTGATTCATTGGTCTTTTTTGCCAATTGGTCATTTAGGCTATAAATACCGGCTGCGCTGTGGGTATCAATGTAAAAGAAAGGTTTATCTTTTTTTGCCATGTATTGAGCCGTCAGCACACACACCCAGTGTTTAAGCACATCCGCATGATTGCCTGCGTGAAAACCGTGACGATAACTTAACATGGTACTTGCCCTTTAATACTGCGAACGAAAATGTGCATATAGCATTATAACGCTTAACCCAGATTAAGGCATGGCAATTACGCACCTATAAAAAAGGAGCCATCAAGGCCCCTTTCAAAACGGATAAATGGTTTCCCCCCATACATGCATTGGTAAGGTTTAACCGCCAGTTGCATTCATGAAACGCACGATCTGCACGTCGGCATCTAGATCAAAATGATGGCGCTCGGGTTTTAAATCCATAGCATCAATAATGGCTTGTTTGACCGGTTCTAAATCCGTTGGATGGGCTCTGACTACCGCTTTCAAATCGACGCTGTGCTCATTGCCCAAACACAAAAGCAATCGGCCTTGAGCCGTCACTCTGACACGATTACACGTATTGCAAAAATTATGGCTATGGGGGGAGATAAATCCCACACGAGAAGGGTGACCATCTGCAAACTGCCAGTAGCGGCTGGGCCCGCCGGTTTCATTATCAGAGGGCGTTAATTCATACTCTTGGTTAATCACTTCGTGAATTTCGGCGCTGCTCATAAACGTTAACGCACGGTCGTGTTCGCTTATTTCACCCAAGGGCATTTCTTCAATAAAGCTGATACTCAAATGGTGCTCTCGAATAAACGCAATCAGATCGAGAATCTCATCATCGTTACGTCCTTTGAGCATGACACAGTTTATTTTAATATCGCTAAAACCTTCGGCTTTAGCTTGTAGGATACCGTCAATGACCGTCTGTAAATCCCCAGTACGGGTGAGCTGCTTAAAGCGATCTGGTTTCAAACTGTCTAAACTGATATTCAAACGGCTNAGGCCAGCCTGTTTTAAANNCCCGGCTAAATGCGGCAGTTGGCTGCCATTAGTGGTCATGTTGAGCTGTGCCAGACCGGGTATCTGCGCCACCCGCTCAACCAGGTGAGTTATCCCCTTTCGTACTAAAGGTTCACCGCCGGTTAACCGAATATGACTGACACCCAATTCCACAAATGCTTGTGCAATGCGTTCAATTTCTTCAAGGGTCAGTATTTGTGAACGCGGTGCAAACACCATGTCTTCGGCCATGCAGTACACACAACGAAAATCGCAGCGATCCGTTATCGAAATGCGAACATAGTCCACCGTTCGATTAAACTTATCTATTAACTGCTTGGCCATAGAACCACCCTTATGAAAACGCCCACGCATAGTAGCAATAATCAAAAGATGACGCCTAGTATCCAGAAGAAAAAAGCCTGTTTATTTGAAACACACCGTTTCATATAACTGAGTGCGAAATTAGGCTGAAAACAAATCTTGCTTAGATTTGGTATTGTGCCAACGCACCAATACATTGCGTAACTCATCCATACGCACTGGCTTAGCGATAAAGTCGTTCATACCCACAGCAACGCACTGGGTTTTATCCAGTTCCATGCTATTGGCCGAAACCGCGATAATGATAGGATGCTGATACCGCCTAACATTCGCACGCATAGCAAGAGTGGTATCAAAACCATCCATCACCGGCATTTGGCAATCCATCAAAATAATATCGAAAGGGCTTTGGGCTTGTTTATGCAAAGCATCATGGCCATTAATAGCAAGCTCGCAGTGAACCCCTAAACGGGTCAGCATGCTGCTCATGACTTTTTGATTAATCTCGTTATCTTCAACCACCAGCACACGTTTTGGTAAGTGCTCGATATTTTTATTTTTACTCACAGAAAAGTTAGGGATAACAATATCAGCCAGTATCAATGATGACTCAAACTGAACATCCCAATGGCCGCCCAATAAACCAATTAACTGATTAACAAAACGAGCATCTTGTGAACTTTGAAATAATTCAAGCGTGCTTACGGGAGGTGTTAAAGACGTAGTATGCATATCAATATGAATGTGCAGATGACCTTTGTCTTGCAAGACATCAAAATTAACAATGATGCTATCCATTTCTAAAGTAGCAGCGTTAAAGATAGCCTCGGTTAGCAATAAATAGACAGGACGAATAGGACCGGATAGTACATCCCAATCCACAAGGTTACTGTTTAGAGAAAAGTTTGTGCCTCGTATTTTACATTCATTGGATAGGTCTTGATGCCAGGCCTTTAATGTAGGCTGAACATCCAATCGCTCTACTTTGAAGTCAGGTTCATAAGCACCCATTTCTGTATTCAATAACAGTTTGTCAATGTGTCGCGATATAAGCCGTGAACTGTGATTAGCATCATGAATTAATTCACTATTGGCTTGATAGCCTTGCATTGATAAATCCAATACATGCTGAATGGAGTGTAAAGGGGTTTTCAGTTCATGGGAGATATTCTTTAAAAAAACATCTCTTATTTTTTTATGCTTATCTGCCGCTTTGAGTGCCCGAGAAAGCCGCTCACTGGTTTTGTTTAGAATATTTTGATATTGACGCTCATTTGTTATTTGATCCGCTTGTAATTTGCTAATCAATTCAGCCAGCGCCCAAGACAACAACAATGCTTCTATTACCGTACCGATTAAAAAAGCATGCTCTGTTAATAAATTGACCGGTAACAACCCTGTAATGGTCAACTGATAGACCATGCCGCCAACGGCTAAAAAAATCCAAGCTAATAAAAAAAATCGCGCAGGTTGATACCCTTCACGTAATACTTGTATCGATACAACAATAATGCTCACTTGATATAAAACACTCAACAGTAAATACAATCCTAAAGCAGCATCTTTGATATTGAACATAACCAGTGCCATATTCAGTGCAACACCTAGCGCAAGCAAACTAAACCATCGATTCCACTTAGGATGCGCTTGAGGCAAGCGCAAAAAAGACTGCGCAAATAACATAGCAAAAATAAATGCCATACACACACTAATCCCCCAAGCAGAAGGGGCATTTAACCAATGGGTTTGGGGAAATAAATACCGCGTGAATCCCAGATCAATTAAAAAGAAAACCTGTAAAAACGCTAAATTCAAACCGTAAAACAGATAATAAATACGCGCGGTTGAAAGGAATAACACTAAGTTATAAAGACACAGGGCTAACAGCATGCCCAATGAAATAAAAACAAGCCCAAGCTGAGCAAGGTTGTTTTGCGTAAATGCCTGCTGCTCACCCATTTCAATGGGCAAGCGTAACGCATGATCACTGCGAATTTTAAGCACCACCTTAACGGGTGAATTTAACGCTTGCTTTAACTTAGGCAGGGGAACATTTAAAAACTGGCTTGGAGCTGATTGTGTGCGGTGAGGCGCAAGACTGATATCTGCAACCTGATGAAGCAAATCACCGGATGATGAAAAAACATAAGCACTTAAATGACTTAAGTGAGGGAACTGAATTTGAAGTTGTAATGGTTTTTTAGTCAGGTCTTGTAAGGTAAACCAGACCCATACCTGTCCAGATACAAACCCTAAAATAGGCGCACTGTTTATTGCCTCATGGGGTGACGGATCTTGCATCGCTATGTCGCGCGCTTTTAAGGCTTGATGCTCATCTACCAAAAAGTGGGCACCGGGCCAAATGCTTACCGCTTCTGCCTCGTCACTGACACTGAGCATGGGTACGTCTGCCCGAGCGAACAGACTGACCAGCATTAAACTGGCCAGTAAAAATCGTTTCATATGTTAGGCCGTAATCGTGTCGTTCGCACCCAGGGATCGCTCCAGAGCAGCCATGGCTGCAGGGATATCCATATTTGCTCCTGCGTGTTTCATACTCATACCCAGTGCATGCACGGTTCGAAATAAGTTATGGGCACGGCTTTGCTCGCCCATTTGCCCGATTCGTACAATGGGTAAACCAAAAGAACCTGAAATTTCCACCTTATATAAATCAGACATGGTGGTTAGTACGGTTTTAGCATCCACACCATGAGGCAACGTAATGCCCACAACACTGTTTAAGCGACTTGGAGAATCAACAAAAAGCGACAACCCCATTGCTTGCACCGAAGACTGCAAGGCAAGGCTGCATAATTGGTGGCGTGCAAAACGAATTTCTAGAGTCTCAAGGCACACTTGTCGCAAGGCTTCATGCAAAGCCAAAATACCACTAACCGGCGCTGTATAGTGATAACCTTTTTCTTCCCAAAACTGCCGAGCTAAGCGGGCATCCAAACACCAATGGGGCATGGGTGCGGTTCGATTCATAATGGTGGGCCATACATGATCACTAAACGCAATCAGTGACACCCCAGGAATAGACGCCAACCCTTTTTGTCCACCAGTGATCACCACATCCACCTGCCAGTTATCCATTTCAAGAGGCATGGTGCTCAAGGTACACACAGCATCCACTACAGATAGCACATTATACTTTCGAGCTAAACGGGTAATGCTGGCCAGTTGTTGATTCCATACGGTACAAGACGTCTCCCCTTGCACAATGGTCAGCACATCAAAACCACCTGTTTGAAGTAATGCTTCGACCTGATCAGGATCAGCGCCTTCACCTAAGGGCACATCATACACACTGACTTCACCACCATTGCGCTCAGCCATTTCGGCTAAGCGGGCACTAAAAAAGCCATTTTGTATGCAGAGTACTTTTCTACCGGGCCAAACTAAGTTGGTAATTGCCATTTCCATGGCCGCACTACCTGGACCTGCTACACCAAGAATATGCTTAGAGCGGGTCTGAAACACGTACTGGCTCATTAAGCGCACTCGCTCAATGACCTGGCTCATGGTGTCACCAAGGTGATTAATCACCACCGAATTCGCCATGGCCACTTTTTGCGAAACAGGCACCGGGCCTGCGCCCATTAAAAGTAAGGGCTCATTTGGTAAAATACTGTCTAGGGGTAAATCCGCAGGCGGGGCAATGATGGCGGTCACAATAGGGTCCAACTTAAAATACTTAAAATAACTGGCTCACTCAAAGATGAGCCCATGCTGCGATAGCGCTTAAAAACGTGCGCGCAGACCAAAGATACTGCCTTCGGCCATGGTGAGTTTATCGTCATTATTAAGGTAAGCACCTAAGAAGCGATAATGGGCATAAAGGGCAATGTCCCAATTAAAGGCAAACTCAACCCCCGCTTGGTATTCATACTCAAGCTTTGCGGTATCGTCCCAGTCAGAACTTAAGAAAAACGGGCGAAGGTTCACNCCNACATTCGCTTGTAACCCAGATGCTACCGGTAAAAACAGTTGCGCACGCATACCAACACTGACGCGCTCATAATCTAGGGCGTCATTGGTGGTTTCACTTAATTCAAAATCAAATTCAGCACCGCCGTGTTGGCTTGGGTTAGCCAGGTAACCAAAGCCGCCGGCCCCTAGGGTGAGAATTTCAAATTCTTGATCACCCAGCTTGGTCTTTTCAACCTTGGCCATGTCGTCACTTTTGAAGTAGCCAAGATAGACCATGCTTGTGACCTTATCCCCTTCAACACCTTTTTGTGTGTCGCCAATACCAAGACGATAGTGGCTCATTTCTTCACCAGCCGCTAAATCTAAAAACAGGGTGTTGTATTCGGCATGGGCTGCCAGACTGACAGAGAAAAACGATGTCGCCAATAAAGGAGTCGCTAAGCGCGTTAAAAATGATTTCATTTCAATACCTCGATGCAATTTAGCGAGCATACCAAACTTAAGCGTGTAAGCAACTGCAAACCCCATAAACTCTAGGTCTCATCACAGTTTGTGCAGACGTAAGACCTCAAGTTCGCTACAATCTGTCACTTATACTTGCCGTTTTTTAACCCCTAAAACTAGGTTGATATGGATCGCAATTTCGACGGTTTATCTGCACGCTTTAATAGCCAAATCTATGGCACGCTAAAAGGTCAGCTACGCCTTAAAATGCTGGATTTGGATTTGGCTCCCATTCTCAGCGGCGCACCTGCGGTATCGGTACTGGATGCCGGCGGCGGCATGGGCCAATTTTCTTGTGCGCTATTAGCACAAGGTCATGACGTCACCATGACGGATATAAGCGAAGAAATGCTCAGTGAAGCCAAGCTCATTTTTGAAGAAGTGGCCCCTGACAAGTTCGCCCATTTCTTATGCGCACCGTTACAATCGTTGCCAAGTCAACTCAAGCAAACTTATGATTTAGTGCTTAACCATGCGGTTTTAGAATGGCTGGAGTCACCGCTAGAAGCCATTGAAATCCTGTATAGCTTGATCAACGAAGGTGGGCATTTAAGCTTAATGTTCTATAACCGTCATGCCATTGTGTGGCGAAACTTAATGAACGGTTCATGGCAACGAGCCCATAACGATTACTTTCATCATGATAAAAATCACCTCATGCCGCAAAACCCTCTTGAGCCGCAAGATGTTTTAAATAAAGCGCAAGAGTTAGGATTAGAACTTATTAGCTGGCGAGGTATTCGTTGTGTGCATGATCATATGCCCAAATTTATGCGCGATAAAAAAACACTGGATGAGTTTGTGACGCTAGAATCTCGCATCGGACTAGAAGCACCTTATCGAGATCTTGGCCGCTATGTTCACATGGTTTTTTCCAAGCCTATAAAAACACAATAAAGACAACACTATTATGACCCCAGCCATTGACCTTGCAAAAAAGCATGCCATAACACATACCATTCATGAGTATGAGCACGATGCCAACCATGCATCGTTTGGCGAAGAAGCCGCAGAGAAATTGGGAGTACCTCAAGCACACGTTTTTAAAACCCTGGTCATTGAGCTAGACACTAAAGCTTTAGCGGTGTGCGTCATTCCCGTCAGCCATACACTAAACTTAAAAGCCGCGGCAAAGGCGGCTAAAGCAAAAAAAGCCGCCATGGCGGATAAACAAGCCGTTCAACGCAGTACCGGCTATGTATTAGGTGGCGTCAGCCCACTTGGTCAAAAAAAGCGATTGCTAACACTCATAGATGAATCAGCAAATCACTTCGCTACCATTTACGTAAGTGCGGGGAAACGCGGATTAGAAATTGAGCTGGCGCCGCTAGATTTACAACGTCTTTGCAGCGCACAATTTGCCAAGATTAAAAACGAAACTTAAACATTGGCAATAATAGTGGCTCGTAAAGGCGCGGGATGGCCCTCTACGGTTTTACTTGGATCGCTAGGGTCGAGAAAATCTTTCAAAGAATTAAAGCCCATCCATTGGGTGGTCCGTTGCTCGTCCAGTGATGTGTAATTTTGCTCAACTATGCGCACATTTTTAAACCCTAAACGGCGCATCCACTGGCAAAGGGTTTTCGCACTGGGCAAAAACCACACGTTTCGCATCATGGCATAACGATCATCTGGCACCAGCACTTCGCCTTCTTGCCCTTCGATTACTAAAGTTTCCAGTACCACTTCACCGCCTGGGCGCAATGCTTGCTGTAATTCAGTTAAGTGGTCCAGCGGCGATCGGCGATGATATAAAACCCCCATGCTAAATACCGTATCAAATGCACGAAGGTTCGCGGGAACGTCTTCCATTTTAAATGGTAACAAGTGCACAGGAATATTTTCATTCTTAGCAGCTTGTACGTATTTTTTCGCCGCTTCAAATTGCCAGAAAAATAGTTTACTCGGATCAACACCCACCACACGTTTAGCCCCAGCGCCCAACATACGCCACATATGGTAACCGCTGCCACAACCCACATCTAAAATAGTTCGGCCATGTAGCGGTGCCAAATGAGGTTCAATGCGGTCCCATTTCCAATCACTGCGCCATTCGGTGTCGACATGGGTATCAAAAAACTGAAAAGGCCCTTTACGCCAAGGCATCAAACCTTGTAAAGCCGCCAGCACTTGCTGGTTTTGCTCTTGGGTTATCTCATCACTTTGAAATTCAACCGCGCTTTGATTTAATTCGCAGGTAACCTGTTTTAATTCAGGTAATTGTAAAAACGCATCCAACCAACGTTGCATGTCTCCATGAGGCGTGGCTACATAAAAATCATGAAGCTGTTGCTCAAGCACTTCACCCCATTTATTAAACGGTTGTTTTTCCGTCTGCATAAATGCAATGAGATCTTGGTAGTAATGGTTAAACCAGTTTTCAGTTAATTCCATGAATGTTATTTAACCGCAATAAAAGAAGTAAAATTAAAGCATTGATACCAGGTATACGCTTTAGAGAAGCCAGCTCGTTGTAAACGCTGAATATGATCCTGTGCAGTCTCAGGCACCAACACATTTTCTAAGGCGCTGCGTTTTTGACTAACCTCTAAGTCACTGTAGCCATTGGCGCGTTTAAAGTCCCAGTGCAATTCTTGTTGCAGCGTTTGCTCAGGTTCATCAAAGCGAATTTTTTCTGACAGGATTAAAGCACCACCGGGTAGCATGGCATCGTATAAACGCTGAATCAAAGCTTGGCGTTTTTCCAATGGAATAAACTGCAAAGTAAAGTTCAATGTCACCACGGATGCGTTGGTGTAATTAAATGCCGTGGCGTCCCCTTCGACTAATTCAACCGGCACGGTGGCGTCATCGATATCCACATAACTTTGGCAGCGTTTCAACATGGCAGCGGCATTATCGATACCAATGACGGTGCAGCCTTCTTTGTTTACCCCATGACGCATAGCAAGCAAAGACGAGCCAAGCGAACAACCTAAGTCATATAAGTGACTATTGGCTTGAGCATATTGCTCAGTGATGATGCCAATCATGGGGATAATCATGGTGTAGCCCGGCACTGAACGCTTGATCATATCGGGGAAAACACGCGCCACGGCCTCATCAAATGCAAAGGCATCTAAGGCTTCATGGTCATCGGCATAAATACGATCGCGGGACATAACGCACCCAAGGCTCAATAAAAGGGGCTGCATTCTACTTAAAATAGGTCAGGGTTTCATCTTTGGCGAGGGGCTTTTAGCTTCAATCTGACTTAAAATACCCTAGAGAGCCGTTTCAAAGGGGAGTAATCTAAACCAACATTCCGCTAAGCCCTTATTCTTATGCATGCATTTGTAACAGGCGCCACTGGCTTCCTTGGCCAACATTTAGTTGAACACCTTTTATTGCAAGGCTGGCAGGTCAGTGCGTTGTTTCGTGATGACAGTAAAACCTACCAATATACCCACGGGCATATTCATTGGAGCAAAGGGGAGTTAAGTGACATTGGAAGTTTGCGCGCCGCTATGCCTCGATCGGTTGACGCGGTTTTCCATCTCGCCAGCGACACCAGCACTTGGAGTCTTGACCACCGTCGTCAATATCAAACCAATGTGCTGGGCACACAAAACCTTGCGAAGGTGGCGCTTGAAAAAAATGCCATCCGATTTATCCATACCAGCTCCATTTCTATCTACGGTTTTCATGACGGCTCTGTGGATGAACACAGTGAAAAACGCGGCATTGATAGCCCTGTGGCTTACTATCGCACTAAATATTTGGCCGAAGAAGTGATTCGCGAATACGTTAAAAAAGGCCTTGATGCGGTGATACTTAACCCTGCAGCCATTATTGGGCCAAAAGATACTCACAACTGGGTGCGCTTATTCAATTACATTAATGACGGCACCTTGTCGGGCATTCCCCCTGGTCGAAAGTCATTTTGTTTTGTCGAAGATGTGGCCAAGGCACATATACAGGCTTTCATTCATGGGCGATGCGGTGAGAACTATATATTATCTGGCCCCAGTGCCAGCATTCAAGACCTCTATCACTGGGTGGCACAGCAACTCGATAAAAAGCCCCCACCCCATATTACGCCTAGCTGGCTGTTAAAATGCAGTGGTTTTATTCAAACCCTACTGAGCCATATGACACGAAAAGAGCCTAGGTTAAGCCTTGAAACCGCTTATATTATTTGCGCCAATGTCACCGGTGACTGTGACAAAGCTCAGCGTGAGCTGCAGTACAAAAACCAAACCAGTCTTGAAGACATGCTGCAGCGCACATTAGATTGGTGGCTGTCTGAACGAGAGCAGCCCAAGGTTACAAAGGCGAAAAAAGAGAAAAGAGCGGCTTAAAAGTTATTGCCCCTCAAAAGCCGGTTATTGATACAATGCCGCTTTTGCCAACCATGACCACGCCTTTGACCATTNCTATTCTTTNTCAAGACGAACACCTCATTGCGGTAAANAAACCCAGCGGNTTACTGGTGCATAAAAGNTGGGTCGCNAANGACGCAAAAGAATTCGCCCTGCAAACCGTGCGCGACATGGTGGGTAAACATGTTTTCCCGGTTCATCGNTTAGATCGCCCNACATCTGGGGTTTTATTATTTGCCTTCAGTGGTGANCTGGCTCANCAGGTGCAAAGCCAGTGGCACGACGCACAAAAAATGTATTTAGCCGTGGTGCGTGGCTGGCTTAAAGNGCCCATCAAGGTGGACCATCCATTAAAAGGCATGAGTGATTACGGGCAGGACAGTGAAACCGAACAAGAGGCACAAACCGTGTTTACGCCCCTTGCACAAATCGAAGTGGATGCCCCGATCGACAAATACCCTCAAAGCCGATTTGGCTTGGTTCAGGCGCAGCCACTTCAAGGACGCACCCACCAAATACGTCGACACTTAAAACATTTAAGCCACCCTATTATTGGCGATGCCCGCTATGGCAAAGGCAAATACAACCGTTATGTGGGGGAACATTTTGAATGTGCACGATTATTATTACATGCCGCTGAACTTACCTTTATTCATCCAGTATCGCAGCAAACAATAACCGTTAAGGCTCCCATTGAAGGGCAAATGGCGCAGCTATTTGAGCGCTTTAACTGGCCGAAAGTGTGGTAAAAACAGACCAATCCATTGACCTTGTGTACCAATTTTAGATTTGGCGCATTTGGTACCTTGTGTTGGTTTTTTACATGCTTCACATTGAGTTCATCCCATAACAATAAAAAGGATGCCTCATGTTTGGACAGATGCAAGATTCCCCTTTACTGGTCAGCCAACTGATTGAGCACGCCGCTCAGTTCCACCCAGATCAACGCATCATCACCAAGACCGTTGAAGGCCATTTTCATGAATACACATATAAAGATGCAGCTAAGCGCAGTAAACAATTAGCCCAAGCCCTTGTAGCACTAGGCGTACAAGACGGTGATGTCATCGGCACCCTTGCTTGGAATACGTACCGACATTTCGAATGCTGGTACGGCATATCTGGCATGGGTGGAATTTTACATACTATCAATCCGCGCCTCTTCCCAGAGCAGCTCGATTACATCATTAACCATGCTGAAGATAAGTTTCTATTTATTGATACCACCTTTGTGCCCTTGCTTGAGGCTTTGCAAAGTAAACTCACCAAAGTGAAAGGGTATGTCATCATGACCGATGAAGCACACATGCCCACCACCACCCTACCCAATGTTTTATGTTATGAAACCTTACTCGCCCAGCAATCAGGGGAATACCAATGGCCACAACTAGACGAGCGCCAAGCCACATCTATTTGTTATACCTCAGGCACAACGGGCAACCCAAAAGGGGTGGTGTATAGCCACCGTTCAAGTTTGTTACATAGCTGGGGCATAACCAGTTTAAACGTGGGTGAAATCTGCAGTGAAACCCGTGTATTACCCATCGTGCCTATGTTTCATGCGAATGCTTGGGGCTTGGTGTATGCGGTGGCCATGATGGGCGCAGAGGTAGTATTCCCAGGGCCCCATTTAGATGGCGCCAGTGTCTGTGACATGATCAACCGATATAAAGTGGATTTATCCGCCGCCGTGCCCACCGTTTGGACCATGCTCATGCAGCATCTCACACAGTCTGGCGATACACTGGAAAGTTTAAACAGTGTATTAATCGGCGGCTCTGCCGTGCCAAAAGTCATGATCCGCTCTTTCGAGCAAGATTACGGTGTTGAGGTTTGGCAAGCGTGGGGCATGACCGAAATGAGCCCACTGGGCAGCTTAAACAAACCTCGCCCACAAGATGCCCTGCTGAGTTATGAGGAACAACTGAATATCAAAGCCAAACAAGGTAGACCGTGTTTTGGTGTGCAAATGAAAATCGTCAACGATGATAACCAGCCCCTCCCTCATGACGGTAAAGCCTTTGGCCGTTTAATGGTAAAAGGTCCCTGGATCGTGAGTCAGTATTTCAAAGCCGAAACCAGCGCACTGGATGAAGACGGCTGGTTTGATACCGGGGATGTGGCCACCATCGATGAAACCGGCAATATGCAAATCACCGACCGCTCAAAAGACGTGATTAAATCGGGCGGCGAATGGATCAGCTCCATTGATCTAGAAAACGCAGCAATGGGTCATGATGAGGTTTTAGAAGCGGCTGTGATCGGTGTGCCCCACCCAAAATGGGAGGAACGGCCTTTATTAATTATTGTCGCTAAAAACCCAGAGCAACCACCTTCCGCTGAGTCTGTACTTGCCTTCCTAACAGATAAAGTGGCTAAGTGGTGGTTACCTGAATCCGTTGAGTTTATTGATGCGATCCCTCATACCGCAACCGGTAAGATCAACAAGGTAGGCTTGCGCGAGCAATTTAAGGGTTACCAATTCGAAGGTGTCAGTGCCTGATACCAAATAGCCTGTTAATAACCAGGCCATTGAGCAAAAACAAACATGCCAGCATATTGCTGGCATGTTTTGTTATAGCCTAAGACACGCTTTATTTACTCATCAATCAACTGACGCTTCGGATCAGCTTGGTGCTCACCAAGTAAATGAGGATAAGCGCGCACAACGCCCTCCACAATGAAATCAAAAGGTACATCATCAAAGTGCCCGTGTTCTTGTACATATTCCATATGGCGATGACCTTCCCCATTAAACTCATGAAAGATGGAATCATCACGGCCATTAAACGCTAACGGCTCAACCCCCATGCGTTCACAAAGGGTTTTATCAAATGCTGGCGTAGCCTTTACCCATTTACCGTCTAACTTGATCTCAGTGTAACCATGCATCACAAACACATCACTGCGCAGCCATTCGATTAATGCAGGGCTAGATAAATGGTTACGCACATCGGCTAAACCGATTCTGGCTTCAATACCATTCGCGCGGCACAAAGCCCCTAATAAAACGGCCTTAGGGATACAATAGGACTGCCCGGCTTCCAAGCAATGACTGGCACTTAGGGTGACAGGGTTGGCTTCAAATACATAAGGGTTGTATTTAATGCCATCGCGCACCGCATAATACAAAGCGACCGCCTTTTCGGTATCGCTCATCTGACTCGTTACCACCTGATCATTCAACTCAGTCACTTTGGGATGAGTAAAGTCGAAAAACACAGAGGGCGAAAGTGTGACTGACATGATGCACTCCTTAAATCCTAAAGGGTATATTAGAACCCTTTCCGCTTTCATGGCCAATAACCACATCTAACAATATCACTAACAACAAGCGTTTTAGGTGATTTTTAAACACCTGTATTAGGTTTTATAAGGGTTTAGACCACACCCTTCATTTTACCCACAGATTCTGTGGATAACTTGGTTAATAAGTATTTGAAAAGTCTCGCAAACCCCCATGGAATCTAGAAGTAGCTCAAATTGTTTTTTTTTCAAACAATTATTTTTTTCTATATTTTTCAATGAGTTATGCAAGTCAATAGATCGACCTTGCCAGAATAGACGTAGATTGCTCGTTTTTTATCCATTGATTTAATTTTGTGCATAACAAACCAAGCAAGCGCTCTATTTTGGCGCAAATACTGTGTGATTTAAGGACAAGCACCACCAACATGAGCAAAGTTCATACAGTATTACGTTGACGTAAACGTCAACCTAGTTTTTAATCAATCCCATGAAGAAAGATAAAACCCCTATTTACAGCATCAGTGATCTCGCTCAGCGTTTTGACATCACCACGCGCACCATACGTTTTTATGAAAGTGAGGGCCTACTTTCGCCTAAACGCGAAGGTCAAAAGCGTTTATACAGCCAAAAAGACTACACCACGCTTAAGCTGATCTTACGGGGTAAGCGTTTAGGCTGGTCACTGGCCGAAAGCCGCGACCTCATTCAAATGTATAAACCTGAGCAGAATAATCAGGCTCAGTATCAAAAAGTATTAGAGAAGGTCGCAGAAAGCCGAGAACGCCTGCAACAACAGATGAACGACATACAAGTCATGTTGCTCGAATTAGACGATCACGAAGCTCGTGTAAAAGAGGCACTTGAAGCCAAAGGCGATTAAAAAAACATTTTACAAAACTGACACACTGAAAATCCGGTTGTATTTCGGTTGCATAATAAAAATAAAACAAACAACGAAACCTTAACGGTGTTATGGGGCACCTAAATGCCCCATCACACCAGGAGAGAGACAATGAAATCCATTTACAGTGAATTGAATTTTGGCCTAGGTGAAACCATCGACATGCTGCGCGCGCAAGTCAATGAATTTGCCAGTCGTGAAATTGCCCCACTGGCTGATGCCACTGATAAAGAAAATGCCTTCCCTAATCAGCTATGGAAAAAATTCGGCGACATGGGCTTACTGGGTGTCACCGCGGAAGAAGCCTATGGCGGCACAAATATGGGTTACCTTGCCCATGTGATTGCGATGGAAGAAATCAGCCGAGCCTCAGCATCTATCGGCTTAAGTTACGGCGCCTTTTCTAACCTGTGCGTGAATCAATTAACCAAAAATGGCTCTAGCGAACAAAAAGAAAAATACCTACCCAAATTAATTTCCGGTGAACACATAGGTGCTCTGGCCATGAGTGAGCCCAATGCCGGCTCAGATGTTGTCAGCATGAAACTTCGTGCTGATAAGAAGGGCGACAAATATATTTTAAACGGCGGAAAAATGTGGATCACCAATGGGCCAGACGCCGATGTTTATGTGATCTACGCTAAAACCGATTTTGAAAAAGGCGCCCATGGTATGACCGCCTTTATTGTTGAACGTGATGCACCTGGTTTTACCCGCGGACAAAAACTCGACAAGCTGGGAATGCGCGGTTCCAACACTTGCGAACTTATTTTCCAAGACTGCGAAGTACCTGAAGAAAATATTCTTGGCGGCTTAAACCAAGGAGTACGCGTATTAATGAGCGGCCTCGATTATGAGCGCGTGGTGTTATCTGGCGGCCCCACGGGCATCATGCAAGCGTGTATGGATATTGTGGTGCCCTACATCCATGACCGCGAACAGTTCGGTAAAAGCATCGGTGAATTTCAATTAGTGCAAGGCAAAATTGCCGATATGTACTCCAGCATGAACGCGTGTAAATCGTATTTATACACAGTAGCTGCGGCATGCGATCGTGGCGAAACCACACGTAAAGATGCCGCTGGCGTCATTCTTTACACAGCAGAAAAAGCCACACAAATGGCTTTGGATGCGATTCAGTTATTGGGCGGCAACGGCTACATCAATGACTTTGCAACGGGACGTTTATTACGCGATGCCAAGCTGTATGAGATTGGTGCGGGTACTTCCGAAGTTCGTCGTATGTTGATTGGTCGTGAGATTTTCAACGAGTCAAAATAATTTTTTAGATACCTCTGTGGGAGGGTGCTCAGTGCGCCCCGCGAGTGAAACGAGTGCATCGGGTATGTACGCGACATGACTCATCACTCTTTGTCGCGCGCAAGCGCCCTCCCACAACGGAGATACAAATGCCAAGTATACAATCAAACATAAATACCAATAGCGCAGAGTTTAAAGACAACCTTGCGTTTAATTTAGACATAATGGCCGACCTAAAAAACCTAGTAGCTAACATCACGCTAGGTGGTGGTGAAGCAGCGCAAGCTCGCCATAAAAGTCGCGGTAAATTATTAGCCCGTGAACGTATCGAAAAACTACTCGATGAAGGTTCTCCTTTTTTAGAAGTGGGGCAATTGGCCGCTTATGATGTTTACACTGAAGACGTGCCATGTGCCGGTGTCGTGGCAGGCATAGGTAAAGTCAGCGGCGTGGAATGCATGATTGTAGCAAACGATGCCACAGTGAAAGGCGGCTCTTATTACCCGCTGACTGTGAAAAAACATTTACGCGCTCAAGAAATTGCACAAAAAAATTATCTGCCTTGTATTTACTTGGTCGATAGCGGCGGTGCAAACCTACCCCGCCAAGACGAGGTGTTTCCAGATAAAGAACACTTTGGTCGCATCTTTTTCAATCAAGCAAATATGTCGGCAATGGGTATTCCGCAAATTGCCGTGGTCATGGGCAGTTGTACAGCAGGCGGCGCGTATGTGCCGGCCATGGCCGATGAGTCCATCATTGTAAAAGAGCAAGGCACTATCTTTTTAGCCGGCCCACCGCTTGTGCAAATGGCAACCGGGGAAGTGGTTGATGCTGAAACCTTAGGCGGTGGCGACATGCACACATCACAAAGTGGTGTGGTGGATCACCTGGCAGAAAATGATGAACACGCCCTTCAATTGGCCCGCCAAAGCATCGACCGTTTAAATTGGCAAAAACAAACACAATTGGATGTGCGTGATGTAATCGCCCCACTATACGATGCACAAGAACTTTACGGCATTATTCCACAAGATTTAAAAAAACCGATGGATGCCCGAGAAGTGATTGCCCGTATTGTGGACGGCAGTGATTTTGATGAATACAAGTCTCGCTTTGGCACCACACTCGTATGTGGCTTTGCGCGCATCTATGGTTACCCGGTGGGTATTGTTGCCAACAATGGCATTTTATTTTCAGAAAGCGCACAAAAAGGCGCGAACTTCATTGAGCTGTGTTGCCAGCGCAATATTCCATTAATTTTTCTACAAAACATCACCGGCTTCATGGTGGGATCCAAATACGAACAAGAAGGCATCGCCAAGCATGGAGCCAAAATGGTGAACGCCGTAGCCTGTGCCAAGGTGCCTAAGTTTACCATGGTCATTGGCGGCAGTTTTGGTGCTGGTAACTATGGCATGTGTGGCCGTGCCTATGATCCTAACTTTATGTGGATGTGGCCCAATGCACGCATCAGCGTAATGGGGGGCGAGCAAGCCGCTGGTGTTATGTCACTAATTACTAAAGGCGCAAAAGAAAAGCGTGGTGAGACGTTTAGCGATGAAGAGCAAGCGGCGTTTAAAAAACCGCTATTAGAAAAGTATGAAAAAGAAGGTCACCCCTATTATGCATCCGCTCGCCTTTGGGATGATGGTGTGATTGACCCGGCGCAAACTCGCGAAGTATTAGGCCTTGCCATCAGTGCCTCCCTTAACGCGCCTAAACAAGAGACCAAGTTCGGCATATTTAGGATGTAACCATGACAGATTCTAATTTATTGATCGATATTAAAGATGGAGTGGCAAGACTCATTCTAAATCGCCCTGATGTGCATAACGCGTTTGATGACGTACTGATTGCGCAAATTATCACGGCGCTTAATCACGTTGAATCAAACCCAAATGTACAAGTTGTCGTGTTGACCAGTACAGGCAAACATTTTAGTGCAGGTGCCGATTTAAACTGGATGAGGCGCATGGCTGTGCTAAGCGAGCAAGAAAACCGTGACGACGCTCAACAACTTGCTGAACTCATGCATAAATTAAATCACTTAAGTAAGCCAAGCATTGCATTAGTCAATGGTGCCGCTTACGGCGGAGCCGTCGGTTTAGTCGCATGCTGTGATATGGCCATCGCCACACAGCGTAGCCGTTTTTGTTTAAGCGAAGTGAAAATTGGATTAAGCCCTGCGGTGATTAGCCCATTTGTGGTGGCGGCCATTGGAGAGCGCACAGCGCGACGTTATCTTTTAACCGCTGAAGCCTTTGATGCAACACAAGCTGAAACATTCGGCTTACTACATGAAGTGGTGAGTGATGAAACGGCACTTGAAGAAAAAGCCAATGTTTTAATTCAAGCATTATTAAATAACAGTCCTCAGGCCATGGCGAAAACCAAGCAACTTATCCAAACCGTAGCCCGAGGTGATATTAATCAAACCATGCGTGATCACACGGTTAATTTAATTGCATCCATACGTGTTAGTGACGAAGGCCAAGAAGGCCTGTCTTCATTTTTAGAAAAGCGTGAACCATTTTGGGTAGGCAAGCAATGAATATGTCCAACAATAAAAAAATTACCCGTCTGTTGATTGCGAACCGCGGTGAAATCGCTGTACGCATTATGCAAAGCGCACAAAAAATCGGTATTCACTGCATCGCCTTATATAGCGACGCCGACCAAAACGCCATGCATGTTAAACAAGCCGATGAGGCTTGGTACATAGGCGCAAGTCCCGCCAAAGACAGTTACCTGGTTGTAGAAACCGTCTTACAGGTCGCTAAAGATGCTCAAGCGGATGCCATTCACCCAGGTTATGGTTTTTTATCGGAAAACGCAGGTTTTGCCCAAGCCATTCAAGACGCCGGTATTATCTGGGTAGGCCCACCGGTCTCAGCCATTGAAGCTATGGGATCGAAAAGTGAATCCAAAGCATTAATGGAAAAAGCTAAAGTGCCATTGGTACCCGGTTATCATGGTGATAACCAAGATGAAATGTTCTTGGCTGAACAAGTGAAAAAAATCGGTTTCCCCGTTTTAATTAAAGCCAGTGCCGGTGGCGGCGGTAAGGGCATGCGCGTGGTAGAAAGCGAAGATGAAATCATGGCTGCCATTAAAGCCTCAAAGCGCGAAGGTTTAAACAGCTTTGGCGATGATAAATTGCTGGCTGAAAAATACATTACCCGTCCACGCCATATTGAAATTCAAGTATTCATGGATCAAAACGGTAATGGTGTGTATTTGTTTGAGCGTGATTGCTCTATACAGCGTCGACATCAAAAAGTGGTTGAAGAAGCCCCTGCTCCACAGTTTAGTGAGCAGGAACGTCAAGCCATGGGAGAAGCGGCACTGCAAGCCGCCAAGGCCATCAACTATGAAGGGGCTGGCACAGTCGAGTTTTTATACGACAACGGCACCTTTTATTTCATGGAAATGAACACCCGCTTACAGGTTGAGCATCCAGTAACTGAAATGATTACAGGACAAGATTTAGTCGTATGGCAAATAAAAGTGGCGCAAGGTGAGTCGTTACCGTTAACACAAGATCAGCTTCATATTCATGGTCATGCCATGGAAGTACGTATTTATGCAGAGGATCCAGACAATGACTTCTTACCCACAACCGGCACCCTTGATCACCTGCAACTGCCAAAGCTTATTCAAGGCAGGGTACGCTTAGATACCGGGGTACAACAAGGTGATGAGGTGAGCCCTTATTATGACCCTATGATCAGTAAACTTATTGTATGGGGTGAGGATCGAGCACAATGTTTAAGTACATTAAAACAAGCGCTTCAGACGTATCAAATTGCAGGGGTAACAACCAATTTATCGTTTTTACGCCGTGTGGTAAATGTTGATGCATTTGCTCAAGGTGACGTAAGCACTCAATTTATTGAAGAGTTTGATCAACAACTTTTGAAACAATCCGCTATCCCACTTCATCACTTAGTGGCTGCGGTTTGCCAACATATGTTTAACCTTGAAAGTATTGGTAAAAAACGTCGCGCCAGTGATGACTATACGAACCCTTGGCATGGGCTTTCATCCCTGCGTTTAAATCAAGCTTCTAAACACACGTTACGCTTTAATACCAAGAGTGACGAGACACTGGATGTTGACGTTACCTTATGTAATGGCCATAACAATCAAACCCAAGCGTCGCCACTGATAGAATTGCAAATCGCCTTTAATGGTGATCATCATACTGTTAAGACTCGTAAACACGATAATCAAGTGCAATACGAGATTAACGGACAATGGCGCAGCGCACGTGTCATTGAACACAACAACATATTATGGATCTATGATAATCATGGTGAGAGTCAATTGTCGTATGTTCAATCAGACTTTAATCAACATACAGAACAAGCCGGCAGTCTAACTGCGCCGATGAATGGCACCATTATTCAAATTGATTCATCCCCAGGGCAAGTGGTGAAAGCCGGTGATGTCTTAATGATTATGGAAGCCATGAAAATGGAACATGCCATCAAGGCACCGATGGATGGAACCATAAAAGAGATCTGTTTCAATATTGGGGATCTTGTGAATGAAAGTGCCATGTTAATTGAAATGGATGAAGCCTAAATGTCGATTCCAAAAAAAGTCCATATCATTGAAGTGGGCCCACGAGATGGTTTACAAAATGAAACGCAAACGTTATCCGCTGCCTTACGAGTTGAGCTCATTGAACGGTTAGCCCAATCCGGATTAAAAAAGATTGAAGTCGGCAGCTTTGTCTCACCAAAATGGGTGCCACAAATGGCCAATACCGATGCGGTATTGGATGCTCTTAATAGCAGTAATATTAAAACTCTCACTCAAGCACAGTTCGCTGTTCTCACTCCAAATCTTAAGGGTTTAGAGGGTGCGATACAGCATGGTGCGGATGAAATCGCAATATTTGGTGCAGCAAGCGAACGCTTTACTCAAAAAAATATTAATTGTTCTATCAAAGAAAGTTTGCAACGCTTTGAAGATATTGCAGCGTCAGCTCAACAGCTAAACTTACCTATGCGTGGATATGTGTCTACTATTATTGGCTGCCCATACGAAGGGGACATTGACCCACAAGCCGTGGCCGATGTGGCTAAAACGTTATATCAAATGGGTTGCTTTGAAATTTCTCTTGGAGACACGATCGGTGTCGGCACTCCTATTAAATTTAAGCGCATGTTAGATGCTGTGTTAAAAGACGTTCCCGTTGAAAAATTGGCAGTGCATTGCCACAACACCTATGGCCAGGCACTGGTGAACATTTATGCCAGCCTTGAATACGGCATTAATAAGGTTGATAGCGCCGTTGCAGGCCTTGGCGGCTGCCCTTACGCAAAAGGGGCCAGTGGCAATATCGCAACCGAAGATGTGCTGTACATGCTCAATGGTATGAACATAGATTCCGGTGTGGATATTGATCAAGTAATTGCGACTGGCCAGTGGATTTGTGAGTTACTCCAACGGGAGAATCAAAGTAAGGTGGGATTAGCCCTGTCGTAATGGGGCGAATGTATTTAAACTAAGCGTTATTTTTAATCTAGTTTAAATACATTATGAAAATCAAAGACGCTAAAATTTACGACTTAAGTGAAATTGCTAAGTTAGCACAAGCGGATATCCAAGCAGCTTACCCTGACGTAGATCCGATTATTGGCATTAGCCATAATCTAAGAAATGCGGGATTTGCTGCGGATACGTTAACCATTGACAATCGGGGGAACGATAGCCGAATCATTATGATTTTCCATGATCATAAACCGGAGATCGTAGACTACGAATTTTCAAAAATTTCTGAGGACCCAAAATTTGAGTTTACTGAGGTAGCACTAGCGGATTTAACACAAACGAAGTTATTTCATATGATGGAAACCGCTTTAATCAAACGTGCATCAAAATAAGTTCACATCGTTGGAAGGTGATGGCTCATCCTCTCCTCCACTCTCCAACATTTCATGAATCATATTATCTAATAGGTTTTGTACCTGCATACTCGCTTTTTCCATTTCACCTAAATGCTGTATGGTTTTGTCTCGATCTTTTTCAAAGTTGGCCTGCAGCGCTTTTATCCCATGTTGGTGTACTTGCTTATGGGGCTCATCCATTTTTTTGAAGGACGGTAAATGAGAAAATGAGTTTTGCCCCTCACCTTCAAAATACCACTTACCTAAACGACATTGTGTATGGTCTTTTATTTCATTGCTGATATTCATATCTTGCACTTGTAGGTGCTGATAAATTTGGTTCTTCCAATCGATATGATCAAGCATGACCGATGTAATAAAAGAAGCATATGACGACTGGGTAATGACGGACTTCATTTGATTCGAAATACTTAATACCTCACCCACAGTGATGATTAAGGTATCTGTATTGCCTGTCATATTTTTTGTTTTTTCAGCCGTATCGCCAATGCCGTTTTTAGCTTCAAGGGTTTGCTGGTTAATCATTTGCACCAAATTATTAATGCTTTCGGTCGACTCGCCCGTGCGCTTAGCTAACGCCCGCACCTCGTCAGCCACAACAGCAAACCCTCGGCCTTGCTCCCCAGCTCTAGCGGCTTCAATGGCTGCATTTAAGGCTAAAAGATTGGTTTGATCACTGATTTCCACAATAGATTTAACAAATTCATTGATTTTGTCCGTGACATCACTGACATCCTCTATGCGCTTTTGAGAAACAATGGATTCATGGCGAACTTCCTCTAACTGCTTGTACAGTGACGATAACGACATAGTGGCTTGAGAGAATAGACTACTGGCTTCATTGATTCGCACACGCTCAGTGGATAAATCTTCCACAAAACGCGTGGCATGCGCACGAATATCCGTTAGACGACTGGCACTTTTACCCCATAAGGTTTGAATAGAGTAATATTCGTGACTGTGCTTTTGCTGATTAGCTAGATGAGCATAGGTGTCTTCAAGTGCTTGCTCTAACTCAAGGATTTTCTCGCTTTGCTCGGCATTTTCATTATGTGCTTTCGCTAACTGCTGCTCTAACGAGGCTATTTTTTTCCGCCAAACATACCAGAGCCCTAATTTTTGCTTAACTTAAGCTTAGCCTAGGATGCGGTACTGTAAAGCATGAAAAAATATCATTTAAAATGTTTGGGGCATAAAAAAACGGGAGCAAGCTCCCGTTTTTATTCAGGTATCGCTAAGAATTAAGCAATCTTTGTGCTGTACTGACGCAGGCTCTGAGCAAACTCTTCAAGTACACGGATACCGCTTTCTTCAGCTTCTTTACACCAGGCTTGCATGGCTTTTAACAGCTCATCACTGCTGGCACTGCGTTTCTTCCACACCAGCTGCAATTCTTGCTTCATTTTATACACTTTCTCTACCATTTCATTATGGGCAAGTAAGTCCGCTAACTGCTGACGATACTGGTCACTTAGCAGGGCCTCTTCTTTACGCAAAAGTCGCTTAGCCTTAATAAATGGCAGATTCAGTTGTGCTTGTTTGCGTTCGCTCTTGGCAACCGGCTTAATCACCTTTTTATAAAAACGCGCCATAATTTGAAAACGGTTATTGGCCGCGGCAAGCGCTGCGTCAAAATCCAGTTCCAACTTGCTTTTATCAATGGCCATTACTGGGCCTGTGCGCACATTTTTAATCAAACCTAGGGCTTTGAAAATGGTGATGTACATCCAACCAATGTCAAATTCCCACTTCTTAACCGATAGCTTGGCTGAGTTAGGGTAGGTATGGTGGTTATTATGCAATTCTTCGCCACCAATCCAGATACCGATAGGGCTGATGTTCGTTGCCGCATCAGAGCATTCAAAGTTACGATAACCCATTGCATGGCCAAGCCCATTGATAATGCCTGCCGCGTGTACCGGCATCCACATCATTTGAATGGCCCAAACGGTAATACCAATAGGTCCAAGCATTAAAATGTTAAATCCTAGCATGATGAAAATGCCTAAGAATTTATATTTTTGATACACCTTATTTTCAACCCAGTCATCAGGGCAACCTTTACCATAACGAGTCACGGTCTCTAAATTGTCCGCCTCTTCTTTGTAAAGCTCGGCACCGGTTAATAAAACGGTTTTTAAGCCTTTAACAACAGGTGAATGCGGGTCGTCTTTAGTTTCGCATTTCGCATGGTGTTTACGGTGGATAGACACCCATTCTTTGGTGATCGTTGCCGTGGTTAACCACAACCAAAAGCGAAAGAAATGCGCTAACGCAGGATGAATATCCATCGCGCGATGAGCCATAGCACGGTGCAGATATATAGTCACACTAACAATCGAAATGTGGGTCATCACTAGGGTAAACAGCGCTACTTGCCAGCCGTTTAGCCCCCATAAACCTTGTTCAAACATAATCAGTACCTCTGGTAATTCTTGTTATTTATTCGGCTTCGATGCCTACGATTAACCAAGCATCGGATGCGTGTTTTTCTAGGTGCCACACATCAAATACGCCATGTTCTTCATTCTTTTGCATGTCTTTCATTAAACCGCGAAATAAGATGCTCAAACGATGCCCGTTTGGTATCGGTTCCGCTCTTACGATCTGTGCGTTTAAATCAATAATCTGGTTGTCCAGTTGAGCCGCGTATTGCCCGCGCTCATGTGTTAATTGCGCCAATAGGTCTGGGTGAACATACTCAGCTATTGTGGCTAGCTCACCTTGATCCCAAGCCTTATGGACCAAAGTAAAGTGCTCTAATGCACCCTTTTCAAAGCCTTTAACATCAAACCCTTCAGGAAACGTTAACGGAATACTTTGTGACTCGCTGTTTGATTGATAATTAAACCCAGTATTAGCCGCCTCTGGCGCCTCAAATCCGGTGCGCTGCATACCCGCCATTTGCGGCGCATGCTTTGGGCGTGCAAAGAGCTTGAACAGAACAAAGCCGATCAGCGCGAATAATAGGATGTCCATCATCTGCAGGCCTTCAAACGCGCCACTGCCTAATAAGTAAGCAAAAATACCGCCTGCCAGCAGGCCGCCCATTAGACCCCCCATACCAGGACGTGCTGCTTTGCTTTTATCCCCATTAGGCGCTGCTTTGTTAGGACTGGCTGGTGATTGTTTCTGGAATGGACTGGTTTTGAAGGTTTTACCAAACCCGCCGCCACCAAACTTTTTAGCCGCCGCTGGCTCTGCAAACGACACCAATAAAAAACCGGCCAACACGATACTAAATAGGTACTTCATAAAACTGCTCTTTCATATAACAAATCTAATAATTCAAGCATGCTACCTAAGCCTAAAGCTAAGTCAATCCTCGCCATGAATTAAGGTGAACAAGTGTACACTGAATTGATCTGGATTACCTAAAACAAGTAAGCAACCGCCATTCCGACAAGCAAGCTAGAACGGGTTTTAACCAGCGGGCTATCAGTAAATGCGGCGCCTGATAGGTTAACGTAACGCACAAATCCAGCCGCTAGCCAGTCGGACCATAATACCGCCGTACTGTAGCCCATTTGCCAGCCACCATAACCCTTGCTGGCCTTATAAGTATTGCGCCCTTGTCTTTCAAATTCACTTCTCACCCCATAAATATAGTCATGATAGTGGCCACTTGCAGAGCGCAATCCTAAAGATATCTGAGGCCGAACCTCGTAGCCGCTTAACCAGTACTCCCGGCGCCATACAATACGAGGGTTAAAGGTGAAACCTCGATACTGGGCTTGGGTAAAGTCAGTGCTATTGGCCGCGCGAACTGGCAACTCTAGGAACATGGCATTGCCCTGACTGCGATCTCCTAAAAAGTAATAATGCAGCGCAGGCCCTGCTTCAATAATGAAATCAAGATCATCCATCCCTTGGCGGGCTTGGCTTTTATCGCTATCCACCTTTACCGCTCCGCCCAAGCTGACTTCAAGACTCCAATTACCTGACTGCCAGAGATTGCCCTGAATCAAGTTACGGTCAATGGTGATTTTCTCGCTGCGATAACGTAAGTAAGGGAAAGGCAGGTAAAACTGCTCAGACTCATCACTGCCTACATAATGGGGCACAGAAACCGCAGACAGGCCAAAGCCGGCTTCTAACTGAGCGTGGGCAGCAAAACTTGATATGAAGCCAAGACATAGACCAAAAAGATAACGGTATAACATAAATTGCCTTAATCAGAAATTTCTTATACGTGTCTAAAAAACACCTAGACTATAACAAGCAAGCAAAGATAAACATGTTCAATTGACTCAGGCATTCATCAGCAAGGTTTATGGCAGGCGAATAATATGAAAATTAAAGCATTCATGAGTAAACGCATCATCAGCCTAGACCTTGACCGCACGTTACTTGATGTCAAACACATTTTCGATAGAACGCGCTTTCATCATTTGCTGATTACTCAACACGAAAGACTCGTCGGTATTGTGAGTGACCGCGACTACTTAAAAGCCATGAACCCAAGAATTGATACCGTTAATGAAACCCAAGCGGACAGAGAAGTCCTTAAGCGACATGTTAATGTCATCATGTCCCACAAAGTCATTAGCCTGAGTGGCGAACATGATTTTTTTGATGCCGTAACACTATTTAACGAGCACAAAATCTCGTGTATCCCTATTGTCGATGAGGATCATAGAATACAAGGATTAATCAGTTGGCGGGATTTAATGCGCGTTTTATTGGAGCGGCAATCGTCTCAACAAAAGAATGAAAACCCTCATTAATAATCACCCGCTAGCGCGGGCTTTTATTTTTTTTGGGTGCGCCTGTTTTGGCTTTTTTTGTATTTGGCATATGGGGTAAACCGTTATGCTGAGTTTTAGCCGTAAAGGATTTTTGCCCACGCGTATTTTTAGGCACAAACTTTTTACCATCACGACGCGCGTCTTTCTCACGACCACTTTCAGGGGGAACAAGGTGCTTAGCACCACGACCTATTAAGTGAGCCTTGCCCATTTTCTTCAATGCTTTACGCAATAAAGGCCAGCTTTCGGCATCATGGTAACGTAAAAATGCCTTATGCAAAGCGCGCTGTTCTTTGGTTTTAGCCGCAAACACAGGTTCATGGTTTTTCGCTTTAACCGGCTTAAGTGGATTGCGCTCTGTGGCAAACATCGTACTGGCGGTGGCCATTGGGGAAGGGTAAAAGTTTTGTACTTGGTCAACTTTAAAGTTATTTTCTTTCAGCCATAGGGCCAAGTTCAGCATGTCTTTATCGGTACTGCCTGGGTGAGCACTGATGAAATACGGAATCAAATACTGCTTTTTACCCGCTTCTTTTGAGTACTTCTCAAACATGTCCTTAAACTTATAGTACGTGCCCATGCCCGGCTTCATCATCTTAGTTAACGGACCATCTTCACTGTGTTCAGGGGCAATTTTTAAGTAGCCGCCCACATGGTGGGTGACCAACTCTTTCACGTATTCTGGGTCTTCAACGGCAAGGTCATAGCGCAAACCCGATGCAATGGCGATGCGCTTAACACCTTTAATATCGCGGGCTTTTCGATACAACTGAGTGGTGTGACTATGGTCAGTTTCTAAATTACTGCAAATGGTTGGGTAGACACAACTGGGGCGACGACAGTTTTCTTCAAT
>NYTP01000029.1 GCA_002683575.1 Bermanella sp. | reverse complement strand
AGGTTTTCTTTAACGAGATAGCTGGCTCAAACGCACTCACACGATCCGTCTCATTATAAATCAACACCGACACATCGGTTTCCCAATCATTAGCGGATTGCGCTTGAGCCGTCACACCTAAAAGACAGCCCGTTGCTGTGGCTAAGGTGCTACGTATATTTTTACTTTTTTTAGTATTCACAGGTTTAGAATTCATAATGACCTCATTTAAAGCAATTAGATGATGTTGTGATATTAGTTACAGCCGCAACCACCACCACCGAAGCCTTTACCGCCACTGCTCGCTTCTTTACTAAAATAAATATGGTCATCAAAGGCGCTATCCATAGGTGCATTTTCTAAAGCCATATCTTCACGAGCAAGAATGTCTCTCTCCCATGGTTTGACACCTAAGGAACTGCAGCCTGATAAATTTAATGTACCCAGTATTAGTAATGAGATAATTATTTTCATAAACCCTCCGGTTTAATATTTACTTTTTAAGATTCTTAAGTAATGACTGAATACTTTTTTCATATTCATCAATATTACTTTTTTTGAAACCAACATGGCGATGACGCACCTTGCCTTTACCATCAATCACAAATGAACTAGGCATGCCCACCAATTTATACTTTTCTGCTAACTTACCATCCGGGTCAGAGAACACCCGAAAGTTAGCCGGTACATCTTTTAAAAACTGTTTAGCTTGATCAAGCTCTGTATCAAGGTTGACACCGATTACGACTAAGCCTTGTTTTTCATATTTGGATTGAATCTCATTTAACCAAGGAAATGATTTACGACAAGGTCCACACCAGGATGCCCAGAAGTCTAAGTACACCACTTTATTTTTATACTGATTCAAATCAAATTTATTCAACCACTGCTCAGCATGAGTTGGAAAGCTTGCCAGTAAAACAATCGCAAGTAGCAGTTTGTTTATATTCGTGATTCGCAGTTTCATTTTTGGGCATCCGTTGTTTTATGGTTTTAGTATGGCGTTTGAATCTTAAGGATTCCTTAACAATTCAACATTTATTATGCCTGTATCAAATTAGTCGGAGTAATTTCAATGAAACAGGCTTTAATCATGCTAAGTGTATTACTAAGCATAATGGTTTTCAGTGCTTTTAGTCACGCGCAAGACACTGAGTTTTTGCAGGTAGATCAGGCATTTAGCTATGAGGCCCTTCTTAAGGGTGATCAATTACAAATACGTTTTGATATTGCGGATCATTATTATTTGTATTTGTCGCGTTTAAGCTTAAAGCAAGAAGGCCAAGACCTGACCTTCACCACTGAACAAACACCCATTGAAAAAGAAGATGAATACTTTGGGCAAGTACAAATATTCAAGCACCAATTGACACTTTTTACTCATACAACCTCTTCATCGCCTGTGACCCTTGGTTTTCAAGGCTGCGCCGAAGCCGGCTTATGTTACCCACCGCAGAAACGTGAAGTTTCATTGGTTGATTTAAAACCGGCTGACTTAACAACCATAACAAAGACCTCCGCACGTTCAGTGGATGGAGAGGATGTATCCTCTATTACCGCATTATTGCAATCTGGAAGTTTGGTTTGGCAGATGTTGATTTTCTTTGCCCTCGGCGTAGGCCTTGCTTTCACTCCCTGCGTATTTCCCATGATTCCAATTCTATCGAGCATTATTATCGGCCAAGGGAATATCACCACGCGCCGTGCGTTTGTCATGTCGTTAACTTATGTCGTTGCTATGGCATTGGCATATGCCAGTGCCGGTGTACTTGTGGGCTACTTTGGAGCCAAAGCCAATATTCAGCTTTACCTACAAAGCCCATGGGTGCTGGGCACCTTTGCCGCGATTTTTGTCCTTCTGTCCCTGTCTATGTTTGGGTTTTATGAGTTGAAGTTACCAAGGGTGCTACAAGATAAACTCAGCACCATTAATCAAAACCAGCAAGGTGGTCAGTTACTAAGTGTCGCGATTATGGGGGTTCTTTCTGCGTTGGTGGTCAGCCCTTGTGTGAGCGCCCCATTGGCCGGCACTCTGGTGTATATATCCACCACAGGGGATGCGTTATTGGGCGGTGCAGCCTTACTGGCATTAGGGCTAGGAATGGGTCTACCACTGCTATTAATTGGTACAGGAGGAAGCCGCTTTCTACCCAAAGCAGGGATGTGGATGAATGCGGTTAAAAACGTATTTGGTGTCGCACTATTGGGTGTCGCGATCTGGTTGCTTGAACGTATCGTACCGGCCAGTGTGACGATGACACTTTGGGCAGCCCTTCTGATTTGCAGTGGCGTATTTCTGGGCGCATTTGAGCAGGGCACTCAAGGCTGGTCGCGTTTATTTAAAGCACTGGGGGTTATTGTTTGTTTTTATGGTGCATTACTGATTGTAGGCGCCGCTGCAGGGCAAACTAACCCGTTACAGCCCCTTGTGTTTTCTTCGATAAATTCGGCTAGTGTCAGCAATGTCTCAGTGGCCAAAAGCCATGATGCATCGAAGATGATTACCACCAGCAAAGAATTTAAAATGGCCCTGAATAAAGCCGAGGATCAACAACAGATTGCCGTCTTAGATTTTTATGCAGACTGGTGCATTGCCTGCAAAATCATGGATACCGAGATATTCAGCCACACTGATACTCAAGAAAAGATGAGCAATGTGTCTTTCATTCAATTGGATATGACAAAAAATACAGATGACCAACTCACCTTACTGAACGAATTTGGATTATTTGGTCCGCCAGCGGTTTTGTTTTTCAGTAAAGGGGAAGAACTAACCCAACTTCGTATTGTGGGTGAAGTGGACAAGGCTACTTTTTTGAAACATCTAGCACTGGCTCAACAGCGTTAATACTCATAAAAAACGATTAAAGCAGCCAGCCAATGTAAGCTGGCTTTTCATGGTACAGGACACGTTGCGACAAAAACGTTTGAACCGGTTCAAACTTTGACCGTAGTGACGCATTTTACCGCACCAACTCATGCAAAAGTACCAAGCTTATTTCCGCTAAATAGCCTAAGTTGCTGCCATCGTGCATGACGTTAGGACGACTGATATGGACCTACAAAAAGAAAAACAGGTACAAATACAGGTTAACCAAAGCCTGAAAAATATCACGTGGAAAGAGTCTGGCATTCCTACCTTGACCCAGCAGGCAGAGATACCGAAACCCAATTTGCAGGGTCATCAAGATGACTATCCCAACGATTTCATTTTAGATTTTGACGCCGTACCCACCAAGGATAATGGCCACCGTTTGGGGTGTACTTGTAAAAAGTGCATGAAGCTGCCGCGTACTGAAGAAGTAAAAGCATTAGCGGCCATGAAGGCTGAGACCCAGCTACTTCCTTTCAATAAAAAGCGTTTTTAAATGTTATACAAACCCAAGGAAGGGCAAAACACTGAGCGCCAATATGGCAATCATGGCTAACAAGTACAGCGTAAAAGTAAGGGGTTGTTGCGCAAACGTTGAGGCCAACGTACGAGCCTCACCATCTTTAAGGGCTTGTTCGTGCTGAGCTTGCATTCTCTTTTGCCGAGCTTGGGTGTAATCATTTAATAAAGATTGGGCATGACTGAGCTGGCTGTCATCACTCAGCCAAATAGCGGCCATCCCCACACCCCAAAATCCCGCTTTCGTTTCATAAAAGCTGACGTCATGCTCTTCTAACAGATGACATACTTCTTCGTATTCATCTTCTGGCACGTTTTTCAAACGTAATAATAAAGTGCCCATAATACTCTTTAATCTTTTACACGCTTGGCAAGCATGCTTCTAATGAAAGCCTGAATAGCTAAGGCAATAGCACCTAATAACAAGGCAAGCAGTAACGGAATAAGGCCTTGTAACGCGGCTGTCACTCCGTTGGTAAATAACTCACCGAACATCACAATATAAGCAGGTGCTATGACACTTAAGCCATCTAATGTGTGCGACGCGGGTACAAACAAAATCACGGCACTGATCATACGTACGTAATTTTTAACGTCTTCGTTCAACCAGTATTTACTCAATTTCACAACCACATAATACATGCCCACAGCGGCAAGCAAGTAAGCGACCCAAGCGCCAAGGTATGTTTCGTAATATGCCATGGTTACTCCATCCATATAATATGATCTTCCCACTCGTCTTCCGGAATTTTGTCATCCGGAATACCTTTGCGTCGCATAGACTGATTACGTTTATGAATTAAATCTTTATCACCGCTGCGCAAGTGATGCCATTTAGGCAAGGGCTTACCCTCACTGATTAAACGGTATGAACAGCTTGATGGCAGCCAGTGAAACTCGGTGACATCTTCTGGTTTTAACCAAACACAGTTAGGTACTAGCTCTTGACGGCGTTTATATTCAGTACAATTACAGGTCTCACGATCAAGATAACGACACACAATTTCGGTGTAATGCACTTCGCCTGTGTCTTCATCTTCTAACTTATGCAGACAGCACTTTGCACAACCATCGCACAGGCTTTCCCACTCTTCCTTACTCATTTCTTGTAAGGTTTTTGTTTGCCAAAAGGGTAATTCTTTTTTGGCCATGCCAGTACCTTTATGTTTTTACAAATAACCGGATGAGGAAAACGTCATCCGATGAAGTTTATTACTTATATAATATCGGTATATTTCGCAGACGTGTCTTTATACAGATCCAACATATAATCATCACGTACTGGTGGCATCTGCAAATAAAACCCCTTTGTTAGGATTTCACTTAATACCTTTTTGGCATCAGCGCGACCAAGTTGTTTATCTTCACTCAATGGCAGACCCATGACTTCTTTGGGTGTACCAAACATTTTTAAAAGCTCTTCTGGTACGCGCTTTAAACCTTCAAGACGATCTGTATAAAGATACATTTCTTCTTTTTTAGGGCTGGACCATACGGTTAATAATTTCTTTTTCATGGCGGTTACTCAATTAAGATTGCTTGGCTAATTGGTTTAATACATCCAGCAGTGGTTGTCCCACTACTTCTTCACGCCATCCTTGCAGTGTTTTTGGAATTTGAAATGGGCCTCTTGGGTAGCCCTCTCGAAGCATGGCTTCCATGGGTTTTTTACGAGCAAGTAATTCAGGTGGCACATCCAATTGCTCCGCGACCTTATCGACTTGACGGCGCATCTTTTTAAACCACTCACCGGCGCTTTGTGATAAAGGGCGATCCATACGCGCTGGCCAATCGCTTTGCGGTGTTTCTTTACAGGCTTGAATCAGATCAATGATCTGCTCACCCTCTTTACGCACCGTGGCTTGGCGTATGCCTTTTATAGAAGATAGTTGTTTTACCGCTTGAGGCAAGCGCATGGCCAACTCCATCAACAATGCATCGTTGATTAAATGACCACGGGGAATATTCACTTCTTTGCACCGTGCTTCACGCCAATCAACCAGTTGGCTAAGAACATTTAGCTGGTGGCCTTTTAACATCCAGGCTTTTTTCACCCGTTCATAGGAGTAGCCGCTCTTTTGTGTCTCACGCCAGTCTTTAAGCACCTGGGCACAATCCGCTATTAGCCACTCGATTCGACCTTGCTCTTTTAAGCGGGCTTCGAGTTTATCTACCATGGGTAACAAGTATTCAACATCATCCGCGGCATAATGGAGCTGGTTATCACTTAATGGGCGCTTTAACCAATCACTGCGGGTTTCACCTTTTTCAAGATCCACATCTAATAAGATTTTAACCAGCTTTTGATAACCCATGATGCCACCTAAACTGGCCATAGACGCCGCCAACTGAGTATCAAACATTGGCTCAGGTAAAACACCTAGGTTGTGGAAAAACGCATCAAAATCTTCACTTGGGCTATGTAAAACTTTAACGATAGTTGAGCAAGTAAATACATCACACAGTGGCTGCCATTCATTGATCGCAAGAGGATCAATTAAATAAGTATCACGACCATCGTTAATTTGTATAAGCGCCAACTTTGGATAAAAGGTATCCACACGCATGAACTCACTATCAAGCGCAATGCGCTTAACTGTCATCCAATATTCAGCTGCATTCGCTAAGGCTTGGTTATCTTGAATGTAAATCATATGGGCCTAATTTTTTGAGGCGAAAGGAGCAACTTCGAAATTAATAAACGCTTTTACGACCGGCTAACGCATGGGCAAGTGTACCGCCATCCACATATTCAAGCTCGCCACCTAGTGGCACGCCATGAGCAATACGGCTGACATCCACACTTTTGCCAGCAAACATTTGCTGAATGTATTGAGCAGTGGCTTCCCCTTCAACAGTGGGATTGGTGGCCAAAATAATTTCTTGCACACCTTTTTCAATCACCCAAGTCTTCAGTTTGTCCAGGCCAAGGGCGTCAGGTCCGATGCCCTCTATCGGGCTTAGACGCCCAAATAATACAAAATATCGACCTTTGAAACCGGTCTGCTCAATGGCCAGCACTTCGGCTGGGGTTTCCACAACACACAATTGATCGTCATTGCGCTTTGCATCATCACATACTGGGCAAAACTCGGTTTCGGTCAGGTTACGGCATTGCTGACAATGCCCCACTTTATCAAGGGCCTCGCTTAATGTGGCCACTAAACTGGCCGCACCGGCTTTGTCTTTTTCAAGTAAATACAAAGCCAAACGCTGGGCAGATTTAGGCCCAACACCGGGTAAAATGGTGAGAGACTGGACCAGCTCGTTGATCAGTGGGCTAAGTGTTGCCATAACCGTTTATTTTCCTTAGAAAGGCAGCTTCATACCTGGTGGCAAACCCATGCCATCAGTCATTGAGCCCATTTTGTCGGCACTCGCTGCTTCAATTTTACGTACCGCATCATTCACCGCAGCGGCTAATAGATCTTCAATAATCTCTTTATCTTCTTCCATTAAGCTGTCATCAAGAGACACGCTTTTCACGTCATGACGGCCCGTCATCACGATTTTCACAAGGCCAGCACCTGACTCACCTGTGGTTTCTGCATTGGCCAGCTCTTCTTGGGCCTTTTGCATACGTTCTTGCATTTTTTGGGCTTGCTTCATCAAGTTGCCCATGCCGCCTTTCATCATGTTGTATTCCTCAATGATTGGTTGATTCGTTGTGCCGTTAACTTAGTCAACGGGAGTAATGGTGTCCATTATAACCTGCGCATTGAACGCTTGTCGCAGGGCTTGTACTTTTGGGTCTTGCTCAATACTGGCAACCGCTTGCGCTAGACGCTCTTGTTGCAGTCGCTGCGCCCGTTGTGCAGGGGTTTCAAATTGCACCAGCCCTTCTAATACTTGAACCTGATAACTTTGATTAAGGGCCTCATTCAATATCTGAGCAAAGCGTTTTTGGTGAGCCTCACCAAATAAGCGCATGTGCCCTGCATCACTATGAAACACCAGTTGGGCGCCATCTGCCTGCATCAGACAAGTATTGGCAACCAAGTTGCGCAGCATGCCTTCAAGCGGCAGTGCATTAAAGATCATAGGCCAGCTGGTGCTATTAAGTGGCATCACTTTTAAGTCGGCTATTTCTTGCTCTCGCTGAGCGTGTTTGGCAGCGACTTTGACTTGCTGAGCTTGTTCTTCGGGTGATATTTCTTTTGTAACTGGCGCTTGAAGCTCTGCAGCAACGGCCATTTTTTGTATTGGTGCGACATTCGAGGATTGCACCTCAGGTTCAATCACACCCGGTTGTGGCTGTTCTATGGGGGCTTGTGACGGTTGAGTTAACTCAACCGGCGCCTCAACCACAGGCATCTCCGGTGGAGTTTCGATATCAGGGGCTCTAACCGGCTCGATATGAGGCTCGTTAGTGGTATCCCAAGGCACGTCTAATTCATCGGCTGAAGGCATCGAAACCTTGGCAGGTTCAGGCTCAACAACCGGTGCCGCTTCAGGCGCAATTAACTCTTCACCTGTTTGAGGAATAAAGTCACTGTTTTGCGAAGGCTCAGCTTGCGATACTTCTTCATGTGTTGAGTCAGGCGAACTGGCTTCAACAGCTGGTATTTGAACAGCCGGAGGTGTCACATCGCTGCTGGTATCTTGCGCCGTATTGATTATCTGGCGCTTGAGATGCGCCAGATCAGGCTTTTTTACCTGGGGCACTCCCGCGGGGTTTTGGGCTTCAGCCTGTTGACCCACTGGCGCAAAGTTAATCATGCGCAGCAGTGTCATCTCCATTCCGGAGCGAGGTTCAGGTGCCAAGGGTAAATCCCGCTTACCGGTTAATGCCACCTGATACATCAGCTGAACCATGGCAGGGCTCATGGCCTGTGCCAATGCTAGGACTTGTTCTTTGTCCCCTTGGCTATTATCCACTGCATCGGGTACCGCTTGGGCAATGGCAATGCGATGAATTAGGTGAATGAGGTCAGCCAGTAAGTTATTGAAATCCACTGCGTGCTCAGCCATTTGCGCCACCAGCTGTAAAGCCGTAGCGGCATCTGCTTCAGCTAAGGCAATGGCTAGCTGAAACACACGGCCACGATCTACCGTACCTAACATACTGGCCACGTCTAATTCTTTAATGTGGCCTTGGCCAAAACTAATGGCTTGGTCGGTGAGGCTTAATGCATCGCGCATACTGCCTTCGGCGGCGCGGCCTAAAAGCCATAAACCCGGCTCTTCGGCCGGAATGTTTTCTTGCCCTAGTATGTTCTTTAAATACCCCACAATGCGCTCTGGGGTCATATTTTTTAAGCTGAACTGTAAGCAGCGGCTCAAAATCGTGGCCGGTAGTTTTTGCGGGTCAGTGGTGGCTAACAAGAATTTTACGTGTTCTGGGGGTTCTTCAAGGGTTTTTAACAAAGCGTTAAAACTGGAGTTCGATAGCATGTGCACCTCATCGATGAGGTAGACCTTAAAGCGACCGCGGGTAGGCGCATATTGCACGTTATCGAGAATTTCGCGGGTATCTTCAACCTTGGTGCGCGAGGCGGCATCCACTTCGATTAGGTCAACGAAGCGACCCTGACTGATTTCTTGACAGCTATTACATTCACCACAGGGTTCTGAGGTAATGCCTTGTTCACAATTCAGGCACTTAGCCAAAATACGGGCGATGGTGGTTTTACCTACACCCCGTGTGCCGGTGAACAAATACGCATGGTGCAGGCGCTGATTATCAAGGGCGTTGATAAGGGCGCGCATGACATGCTCTTGCCCTACCATGTCCTTGAAAAATTGTGGGCGCCATTTACGCGCCAGTACCTGATAACTCATGAAATATTTCTCAGCCTTGCTTGGCCTAACAGCCTGATTTACAGGGAAAATAACAGGCACAGATAATATCTGACCTCGCTCCACAATGCTAGGTGAGCGGCTGAAGCTTAGGCTCGAATCAATCATATAAGATCTCTACGTTCGAATGGGCTTAGCCCGGTTAAGGTGTCGATTGGTTGGTATTAAGCATAAGCTACCTTAAAGCGGCATTGAATTTGGCGCTTAATCAGCAAGAGGCTTGATTTATCAGCCTAAAAACAGTTTGACGATTGATACTTCTTCGAAGGCATAACGAGCAAAATGCCACATAAGGACCTTCCTGCTATTGACTAAGCGGTCAATCCACTTGATAGATTCTCTTCTTAAATAATGTTCCTTTTGACCACCCTGAAAGTAGAATTCCCCCAGATGCTAAGCGGTGTATTGAAATCCTCACTCAAGGATAAGAATCGGTTGGGGTTAGTAAATTAAGCTGAAGAATGGTTAAAAACTCAAAAAGGGCTATCCGATTCAAATGTCATTAACTGACCAGAAACAGGGTGTTTGAAAACCAATCGACTTGCGTGAAGCATAAGCCGATTAGATAACGCCTGTGATTGTGCGGTACCGTATAAATCGCAACCCAAAATTGGATGGCCAAATGCAAAACTATGAATACGTAGCTGATGGGTTCGGCCGGTTAACGGCCTGAAAGAAACCTTTGTCCTATCGCCTAATCGCTCAATTACTTCAAACTCACTATGGGCTTGTTTGCCAGATTCAAAGCAAATCTTTTGCCTTGGGAACTCTCCCTTAGCAATAGGCAAGTCAATCTCCCCCACATCGTGTTTAACGTGTCCATGTAAAATTGCGGTGTAGGTTTTGCTGACTTGGCGATTTGAAAACTGATGGTTTAACGCTTTAACCACCTCTTTTGATCGGGCTACGAGCATAATACCGGATGTACCAAAATCTAAACGATGAACCAGCAACGCCTCAGGAAAATCTTGAACTAAGCGAAAATGCACCGAATCTTTATTAAGTGGAT
Source organism: Bermanella sp. (assembly GCA_002683575.1). GTDB lineage: Bacteria > Pseudomonadota > Gammaproteobacteria > Pseudomonadales > Oceanobacteraceae > Bermanella. The sequence goes on along the minus strand of NYTP01000029.1, from coordinate 24,353 downwards.
TTTTACCCGACAAACTTAACAGGCCGCTAGGTTTATTGATCAGTAAAATCGCATCGTCTTGATAAATAATACTGATGTCTTCAAAACAAGGGGGAGCAATAAAATCATCAAATAGTACAGCGGGTTTAGTCATGGTTTTCACCTTGGCGCTTTAAAACATGACCGAGTGTATGAAAGTATTGTTTAAATGCTGCGTTAATACGCAGTCTGTGTTCACCTTGAGGATATAACCCTAGCTTCGCCTCTTCCGATTGCTTGGTGCCTTTTACTAAAAAATTATTCTTAATCGGTGCGTCTTGCACAAACGCCTCAAAAGCACGGGCACACATTTCTTCAGGTTTACTAAAGTAATACCCCTTGGTTTTTTTATCCATCAGCGCGCTTTGTTTAAAATACTCACTGGGAGCATCACCGGCTTCATTGAGAATAATGATTTGAAAACACTGGGAGAGTAATTCGTTTAAAGGGTGATCAACCGTAGATACATCATCTAGCCAAGCATGACTGGCAAAATCACCTTTTGCCGCACCATGAAATGCCTTATCGACGATATAATGATCAAAACCATGAAACCATTCGTGGGCGATACTGCCAGGCCCTGCATTTTTAGCTAATGAGAAGCTGCGGGTTGCCGGTTCATAATGTGCCATGACACCCGGCTGACCACCGCAGCCATATTGCAATGCTAGGGTGCCTCGTAATGAAATAAGGGGTTCATTAGCACCAAGTATCAGCATCAAGTCACACAAGGCATCATAAAATAATGGCGCGGCTTTTTGCTTTTCGGCCTCTTTGACCCACTTACCGATTTGAATACTGCGAAAATCAAAGCGTTGGCGAATCATGCCAAACGTGGCATCACCGTCACGTTGATGATGAGGCCCTCGTCGATAAAACTCTCGATGAAGCATAAATGCATGCCAGTTAAAAAGTCGTTAGCGTAAATCAGCCACACACATAAAGAAAGTAGGATCAACACGGCTCAAAAAAAGAATATCAAGCTTCAATCACGCATAGGCAAACACACCGGCGCAAAAACTCATAACATTAAACCGTGATCAAATAGGCGATAAAGATGCATGGGAAAGATTTTAAGAACAGAGAAAAGTACACAAGGAGGGATACTGGAGGGACCTCCAGCCACACCCCGGCACACAAGTCCATAACTACCGTTGCTCCCTTCCGGGCCTGGCGGGGTTCGTTATTTATTGTTGCGGGGGGACCGGAGGCCACCATAACGAGAAAGCAAAACACACTTTCAATTGCTTCACTGCAAGTAAAGCCCGCGCATTGTCTTAAAAAAAGCAGTTAGTTTCAAGGACTTATTGCCTTTGGGACAGATTAACTCAGTAAACCCAGAGCCTTAGATTCCTGATACACTCATACAAAAGCATGAATCGGTACCCCTATGCTCAAAATTACACCTATCCCTATTTTACAAGATAACTATGTTTGGTTAGCCCAGCATCAAGGTAAAACCTTGATCGTTGACCCGGGTGAGGCTGAACCTGTGATTGCATATTTAAAGCAGCACAACTTAACACCCGATTACATGTTCATTACGCACAAACACTGGGACCATGTCACTGGCATTGCAGCGATTAAAGCGGCCTACCCAGAATGTGTTGTTTACGCCACAGGCCACCATGACATTCCTTGTTGCGAAGTCGCCCTAATGGGGGGAGAACGCTTTGAGCTAATGGGGCTTACTTGGGATGTATGGCACACCCCTGGCCATACGCTAGATCACATTGTATTTCATACCCAAGGCCAAGATGATAACGGTATAAATTTCAATCACCTATTCAGCGGCGATAATATCTTTGCTTGTGGCTGTGGCCGTATGTTCGAAGGCACGGCTGAACAATTCCATGATTCACTGCAACGTATTGTCTCGCTACCGGCCACCACCAAGATTTACTGCACTCACGAATACACCCAAGCCAATATCAATTTTGCACTGCATGTTGAACCTAACAATACTTACACCTTGCATCGCCAAGATGTGTCATCTGAACAGCGAGCAAACGGCTTACCCACTGTGCCCACAACCGTGGGCGATGAACTAAAAAGCAATCCCTTTGTGCGATGTAATGCACCCGATGTCGTGCGCGCGGCTGAACACTTTAGCGGTAAAGTATTGGGTAAACCCGAAGAGGTATTTGCCGTCATACGTAAAATGAAAGATACATTTTAGCCAACCGCTTAAAGGTTAAATATTGCGGTATTGCCACATCTCTTTATGATGCTTTAATACCGTAAACAATAAAAAGAAAAACCATGAAAAAGAATCAATGGCACGGTGTTGATCAGCACCCCGAGCTTCACATAGGCCAATACATTGTGCCTAATTTTGTATCCAACTCTGTAGCCATTCAGGTAAGCGCACATGAATATGTGTTAATCAGTCCGGGGGAGCCTCTTTTAGCCCCCTTTCAATCTCAGTTCTCAAGTGATGTAAAGCTGCATATTGTTTTTCCCAATGCTTACCACCACATGGGAGTAACGTCTTGGCAACAGGCTTATCCCGACGCAAAACTGTATGCCAGCCGAATGGCCATTCAACAATTAATTAAAAAAGGATTTGATGAAAAATCCATCAATCCATTAGAGCTTACTGCGCCGCCCCTACCCGAAGGTTACGACGTGTTATTTCCACCTGGCCATCGAGCAGGCGATATTTGGATATGCAAACAGCACGGTAAAAATACCAGCTGGATCACTTGCGATAGTTTTTTAAATTACAAGCGCATGTCTAACCAGCCCGTTGCACGCTTCATGCAAAAACAACTTGGTGCCGCCCCTGGGCTAAAAATAAGCCAGGTAGTGAAATGGTTTATATTAAATGATCGCCAAGCATTTAAAGCCTGGGCACTGGCCCAATTAGAACACGACCAGCCCAGCACCTTGATTCCTAGCCATGGTGAGATCCAACAAGACGAAACCCTTGCAACAAAAATCAAACAATTGATTCAAGCCAGGCTATAAGGTCGCTTTACAGTAAAAAGATCTCCTATTCAGAAAAATAAGTGATCTGACTTAATTAAAACGAAACACTCACCGCCATAGCAAGACCATGCATGATGGTTTGATGCGACGATAAATTAATATCTCCTTCATCCGCTTCATCTGCAAAAAATTCGGCCGGGTTTAAATTGAAAAAGGTATTGGCGCGAAGGTGATACCCCACATTAAATACCGCAGATAGGTGTGGGGTTTTATAACCCCATAACCAACCTAGCTCATAGGTTCCTGAGTTACCCCATAAAATCCAGCTTTGGCCATTCATATCTCTGGCGACTAAGTCATCAGAGTCTGAGTTTTCTGCATAAGCTAATGAAATTGCTAAAGCCGACGTGGCAAAATACCAATCGCTCTTTAGGCCCGTCTCATTACTCATTAAATAATTATAAATCGGGTCATAATATATGCCCAAACCCACAGACGTAATGGCTAACTGATCATCTTGCAGCATGGGGCCGGAAATGGAGCCATCATTAAATTCAAATAAATGTGGTACCGCATATTGTTGAATACCCACACCTAATAAAAAGCCTTCAGCATCCATTGAATTATTTAGGATATCTAAGCGTTTATAGTCATTATCAAACGAGCCTAAAACAGGGCCGTCATCATCAACGATCACACCACTGATTTTGCCACTCTCTAAACGAATAATTTTATCTTTTAAGGCAAAACCCAACGCAAAATCTCGTACCTCATCATTCTCGTCAACGTTAACGCCACCGAAAACTTCTAAATATTCTTTATTGTTGTAACCAAAATTGAGTTGGCGAATATCATTCACATCCGATTCATATTTGCGGTCAAACTCGCTGCCGGCAAATTCGCTTTGGAAACTGCCAATGCCAATATACGCATTGGCCAGAGTGAATTGAGAAGCGATAAATAAGGCACCGCCAATGATTTTTTTCATACATCCACCCTGTGTTCAATTAATATCCAGTCTTCATTATTACTCTTATTTCCCATCTGTGTCATTCGTGTTGGGCGCTAATAATGGCCATAAATAGCCGTATTGTGTACAATGCAGGCAATTTTGAACCGATAAAAACCTACTGACAGGTACCTACATGCAGACCGTTCAGCACATTCTTGAACAAAACCAGATCTCACAGCCGCTCACCAACACCATTAATACCGTGCTGAATGCCAGTAAAGACATCGCCTTACTTCTTCAAAAAGGTGCCATGGGTGATATTTTAGGCTGCGCAGGCGTTGAAAATGTGCAGGGTGAGACCCAAAAGAAACTCGATGTTATCTCTAATGATTTATTAAAAGATGCGTTAAAGGCTTGTCCAGATGTTGCCGGTATTGCCAGTGAAGAAGAAGACCTACCTGTATCCGCCAACGCAGATGGTGAATTTTTAGTCATCTACGACCCATTAGACGGCTCATCCAATATTGATATTAACGTTACTGTGGGCACTATCTTCTCTATCTTGCCAAGCAACGGTGGCGATACCGCTCAAGAAGCCACTTACCTACAATCCGGTCGCAACCAAGTAGCGGCTGGTTATGTACTATATGGTCCATCTACGTTATTGGTTATTACCACAGGTCAAGGCGTTGATATATTCACCCTAGACCCAGACACAAAAGAATTTGTATTAACCGAAGCGCAATCTCAAATTACGCCAACCACGAAAGAATTTGCAATCAATATGTCCAACCAGCGTTTTTGGGCACAGCCAATGCAAAATTACGTGGCCGACTTAATTCAAGGGGAAGAAGGCCCGCTTGAAAAACGTTATAACATGCGCTGGGTCGCGGCGATGGTCGCGGATGTTCACCGCATTATTAACCGTGGTGGTATTTTCATGTACCCATGGGATAAACGTGAACCAGGTAAGCCAGGTAAGTTACGCCTAATGTACGAAGGCAACCCAATGGCGATGCTGGTTGAGCAAGCGGGCGGCCTTGCCACAAATGCTGAGATCGCCATTTTAGATATTCAGCCTGAATTAATTCACCAGCGTGTGCCTGTCATTTTAGGCAGCAAAGAAGAAGTTAACGTTGCACTGTCTTATTTCAAATAAATACGAATTGAATTCGTTTTATTATTCGCCCCTTGGTTAATCCCACGGGGCGTTTTGTTTTTAGCAGGTTATTATTTTGAGCCGTCACGTCCGAATCTTCCATCTAAATATACTCACTCATTAAAGCACGGCGTTGATTTAAGGTGCCTGTCCTTGACGTTTTCGCTTAATAAAAGCGCTAGAAGGTTACAGCGCTAGCAATCAACATTTTCGAATTTCAAACCAGTTTTTGATCTATGCACATATCACATTAGGCATTAATCCGACTTTCTTTAATTAATAACGTCTAATAGGCTGACCATATTTGATACATTGACAGTATTCGGCCTTAGCCCTAGTGTGTGGGTTAAAATGCAAACGGAGTGATTATGCCTTTACTACCTATTACCGCCTTTTATGGCGCATTACTTGGCTTTTTAATGCTTTACCTAGCGTTTGATGTGGTGAAATCTCGACAACGCCACAAATCAGGTTTAGGCCATCAGCACAATGACATCTTAGTGGCGGGCCGCATCCATGCCAATGCTGCAGAATACATTCCGATTGTCTTAATTTTGATTGCACTAGCAGAACTCAACGGCGCACCTAACGGCCTTTTACACATCTTTGGAGCGGCATTTTTGTTTGCCCGTGTCATTCATGCTTGGGGCTTTAAAGTCAGCCAAGGGGCTACCCATATTGGCCGTTATTGGGGAACCGTGATCACCTTTTTAAGCTTAATCCTTCTGGGGCTATTCAATTTATACCTTTGCTGGCCTTATCTATTTTAATGGCGGAAAGTTTCTACCTTTTTTAATCATGGCTGTTTGCTTTACAATGTCCCTCTGACAATAAATATAAGTAAGCAGCTCATGAGCAAAATGATTGAAAACCTGTTTTATTCTAAATTAGGCCAAAGCCTAATAGGCGCAATGGGTGTCAAACCTCCAATAGAACTGGCCCGTTTTAATGGCCAAGCCCCTTGGGTCCAATCTCCTATTCTTTTAGCACACGCTCCAAGTCCTGCACTTCAAGCGGTTTTAGAACAAGCCAAGATTGCGTTTCATCCATTTCAAGCCGACAGTGAGCAACGCCAAGATGGCGCATTACTGGATGCAACCGAATTTAAAACTCCAGCTGACCTTACAGCATTAAAAACGTTTTTTTCTGGAATTAATAAACAACTCAATACCTCATCCCATGTGGTAATTCTGGGCTTGAATCCAGCGAGCTGTGATGACATAGAACAAGCCAGCGTCATGGAAGCGCTTAACGGTTTTACGCGTTCACTGGCTAAAGAATTTGGGCGCAAGGCCATCACGGTGAATTTACTTTATTGTGACGCTATAGATGCGGCCATTACTACGCCGATCAATTTTTTACTTAGCCACCGCAGTGCTTACATCAGTGGTCAACCCCTTTATGTGACGCACACGAGCGGCACCACACAACCTTGGGAGAAACCCTTAACTGGGCAGCTGGCTCTAGTGACAGGAGCTGCACAAGGTATTGGTGCGTCCATTGCCCGTGCATTAAGTGCCGAAGGTGCCACGATTATCGGGCTGGATATTCCGGCTGCAAAAGATGCCCTTCAAGCGACACTTGCACCACTTAACGGCATTGCCGTGGCCACAGACATTACATCCGAACAAGCGGTTGAAGACATAATAAACGCCCTCGCCGGTAAGCCATTAGATATCCTCGTACACAATGCAGGTGTCACCCGTGATAAAACCATTGGCCGCATGCCAGAGCATTATTGGGATATGGCCATTAACATTAACCTTGCCGCCCCGATCAATATTACACGCGCATTAGACCAACAATCCCATCTGAGTAATCATGCTCGTGTTATTTGCATTAGCTCAATAAGTGGATTAGCCGGAAACGTCGGGCAAACCAACTACAGCGCATCCAAATCAGGAGTGGCGGGCTATGTTCGCAAGCAGGCTTCGTTATGGGCAGGGAGTGGCAAAACCATTAACGCAATCGCACCAGGCTTCATTGAAACCCAGATGACGGATCAAATTCCGTTTATGACCCGAGAATTGGGCCGTCGTATGAACTCATTGTCACAAGGCGGCCAGCCTGAAGATGTGGCACAGGGCGTGGCATTGTTTGCTCAACCCGCCAGCGAAGGCCTTAATGGCCAAGTATTGCGAGTGTGTGGGCAATCGTTAATTGGTGCCTAATACGGTTAAGAATTAAAACAAGGTTTGTGGGGTTTTCTTATCCCCGCGACCTTGCCACAGTTGCCATTGTTCTTGGATACGCACCAGCTGCAAGCGCTTTTCGAATGGCCGTTTATGGCTTTCGAGCGCTCGCCTAAGTAAGCGATTTTCACGCTGTTTGATATCGATTTGTGACACCCATTTAGGCACATCATCCACCTGCCATGATAAATACACTTCGCAAAAGTACTCACCAGATAACTCAGTGACCTGGCTCACCGAAAAAATGCTCTGTACGCTTGGGCGCCCATAAAAAATACCTTGCTCACTGACCCAAGGGCTTTCCTGGTTCAAAGTATATTTAAACCCACCTACGCTCACCTCCCTTGGCTCGCCATACATTATTTTTTCAGCCAAAAAGCGAGTTTTTTCTTTTTTTATTAAGCCTAATTCAACCCAGGGGTCGATTTTTTTGATCAAGGCTTTATGTGTTCGCTCTACCTCAATTGGCAGTTCGAACGGTCTATGAAACAGTAATTTCTGACCGAGTTCGCGATCAAAAATCGATATCACTTGGGCATTGGTGGGCTGGGTTGGCAACAAATAAAGATCGCCAAAAGCACTCATACTTAAGCCAATTACCATCATGAACATCACAATCTGCCTGCTAATCAAATCAACCTCCTAGCTTTCCAACCTAGCAATCGCGTTATATTCAGATTAGCTCAAAAGCACGATATGGCCGTCATCAAAGCGTAAAGGGTTTGTCATGAGTCTGTCATTTGCGCGCTTTAACGTAAGCCAAACAACGTTAGGAGGCCAACATGCAGCACGCCACTCGTTTCCCCATAGAGAGCAACCAAGCCAATCTGGTGGCTTATATTACTGAGCATCCTGCGGATATTGAGCAAGCTTATCAATTACGCCAAACCGTGTTCTCGCAAGCGTTTAATCAGCAGATCAATACCAATGAGCCAAGCCTAGATAAAGATCGATTTGATGATGCCTGCCACCACCTTATCGTAAAGGAGCCTGTTACAAATCGCATCGTGGCCTATAGCCGAATCATCACCAGTGAGATCGCTCAGCTGCATCATGGGTTTTATACTGCCAGTGAATTTGACCTCAGCGCTATTATTGATCCGCAAAAGCGCTATATGGAAATTGGCCGGACCTGCGTCAGTGATGATCATAGAACAGGCAGTGCCATTGCATTGCTATGGGGGCAAATTGGCAAATTCATGCTTGAGCATAAAATCGATTGTTTAATTGGCTGTGCCAGTATTCCTTTTACCCATGGCAGTCGCCAAACCCTTGCCGTAATAGATTACCTGCGCAGTCGGTACTTTACCGATGCCTCATTACGCGCGACGCCAAAACATGCACTGCCTGCATTAAAAACCAACCTAGAAGGCAAAGCCTTTGTACCGCCATTACTCAAAGCCTATTTACGCATGGGTTGTAAAGTATGTGGCGAAGCCCATTGGGATAAAGCGTTTAATTCAGCCGATGTGCTCGTGTTATTGGAAAAAGAAAATATAAACATGCGTTATATGAAGCATTTTTTACGTGGTGCATAAATCCATGCAGTATTTATTAATTAAGGAGTCATCATGTTAACGATTTTAACCGCACCGTTAAGGGCATTAATTGGTTTTGTTACCCTTATTAGTATGATCATCAGTGCTATTACTCTTTATCTATTAATTAATAATGACAGCAAGCGCAAACAACTTATTGAAATTTGTCAGCGCCGTTTATGTGGCATTTTACTGCGGTGTTTTAATGTTCAAGTAAACTACATTGGCAAGGTCAATGTGGACGCTAAGATGATCGTGGCCAATCACATTTCTTGGTTAGATGCGTTGTTATTTATGCCCGCACCTAAATTACGGTTTATTGCAAAGTCAGAAGTTAAAAACTGGCCTGTGATCGGTTTACTTGCCCAGCTTTTGGGTACCGTATTCATCCGACGTGAAAATAAGTTTCAGGTATATCGCTCATTACCCAATGCACAGCGCCATCTTAGTGAGGGTGACAACTTGGTGGTCTTTCCGGAAGGCACGACCTCTATTGGTGTGGATGCTCTGCCATTTCGACCAATGATATTTGAAGTCGCAAAGCGGGAGGAATGTCTAGTTCAGCCGGTTGCGATTCGTTACTGGAATCATAACCATGACATCAGTAAAACTACCCCGTTTATTGACGATGACGGCATATTCATGAGCATCATTAAATTACTGTTTGAGCGCAAAACCCACGCCCATGTGCACTTCTTGCCCGCTATTAGCCCACAAGATACTTGCCGTAAGCAGATGGCTCAGCAAAGTCAGTTGATGATTCAGCAGGTACTCAAACAGCCCTATCCAACCAATGACGCTCTTAAAAATACATCACATGTGAATACAGCAGGTGTTCAGTCCTAGTATCTAACAAACAAGCTAGCTAAAATGTGCCATTCTTCTTTGTCTACAATGATTACATGGCCATGAAACATCGCATCACCCAGTTTTTTAATCGCCCACAGGTACTTCGTCATGTACTCAATTGGTATGGCCCGTATCGTGGCGCTGGGGTCAAAATTAAACACCTAGCCGACGACTTCAGTGAAGCCACAGTGGTTATGCCATTACGTTGGTATAACCGTAATTATGTGGGTACGCATTTTGGTGGCAGCCTCTACTCCATGGTCGACCCGTTCCATATGCTGCTCATCATGAATCAACTGGGTAAAGACTACATAGTGTGGGATAAAGCGGCCCACATTGAATTTATCAGTCCAGGAACCGGTACCGTCACGGCTCATTTCCATGTATCAGATGAGCACATTGCGCAAATCAAACAACAAACAGCCAACGGCGAGAAGTACCTGCCTCAATTCGAAGTGGATGTTGTAGGGGAAGATGGCAAATTGGTGGCTAAGGCGATTAAGACCCTATACATCCGAAAAAAGCGCAGCCAATAACCCAGCCAGCTATAACACAATCGCTTGGTGCTACCCATCAAGCGACAAATCCCCTACAAAGATAAATAAAGCCGACTAAACTTACTGATTATGTGGCACAAATCAGAGTAAGTAATATGAGTATTAGCATTGCACAAGCAACGGGGTTTATTGAGGAACTACTCAGCGTAATTGAGGATGTCTATTGGGAGTCGACCTCAATGGAAACGAAAAACCTGTGCTTTAATACGGTAAGATTGCTTCAGTCAGAGCTGACTGAGCTCACCAAGGTATCGGTTCAAGATCATCATTACGAATACGAAAGCATCACCTATCAAGACAACACCGTCATTGAAAACCTCAGCCTGCTTGAACATACACTCAAACAAGTGGTACTTAGAACCCGCACGCAAAAAAGCCTTAAGCCTCTATTGCTAAGAGCCATGGACATTTTTGCTAATAATTAAATTAAGACAAGATCACCGAAGTGATTAGAAGATTTCCGCTTCGCGATCGAGCTGCTCACTGATGTCGCTCATGATTTGATTACGACCCGCCGCTTTTGCACTATAAAGGGCATCATCAGCCTGCTGTTGCCAAGCTTTAAGTCTTTGCGAGCCGTCAGGCAAAATAGTTGCCACACCAATGCTCACAGAAACGCGACCTAAAGGAGTATCTTCGTTTAGGATCTCTCGTCTAGCCAACGCATGGGAGATCTGCTTGGCCACATACAGTGCCCCGCTTTCAGGAGTATCAGGCAAGATAATAGCAAACTCCTCCCCACCAATGCGTGCCACCACATCATGAGGTCGCACCGCACCTTGTTTGAATATATCCGCCAATTCTCGTAAACACTGGTCACCTGCTAGGTGGCCATAACGATCATTGAAGCGCTTGAAATAATCCACATCCAATAACAATAAGCTACTCGGAGAGTTTTGACGTTGGCCTTGACGCCAGCAAGTCTCTAGCTCTTGATCAAATTTTCGGCGGTTAAACAGATTCGTGAGCGGGTCTAGCACCGTTAGGCCCTCTAACGCTTGCACATAGCGAATTCGTTGAATATGCAATGATAATCGCAACAGTAGAGTATCCACGTCACGAGGGTAGGCAATGAATTGAGCCCCTTGAATTAATACGGTTTGCTCAATTTGAGGATCGTTTGAGGCATCTACCACTACAAGATCTTGCGGTAAGATATCACCCTCTCGTTTGTGTTGTTCAAAGGCCGCCCAGTCCCAAATTTGCAGGTCTGAAAAATGAGCATCACGCACTTGCGCTAGGTCCGCACAGTCTAACAGCCATTGCTCAACAGGCGCCGCTAGATCATCGGCCCCCATTTCAATGTAGACATTGAATGTCGTCTCTAATTGGTTTCTAAGCGAATCCATGCGCACCTTGTGATGTGAACGAAATGACGTTCAACGGCAGTAATCGGATAAAACGAAAGTATCAACTTTACCCAAAAGACGCTGTATTAGATATGACGTAATTCAACTAATAATAAAAAAATCTAAGTAAATGAGATACTTACCTCATTTAATCGAAGCGGATACAATATGTGTCAATGATTGAACAAACTTTATCCAAGGAACCACTATGGCATTGGTTTATTCCACACAAAGCGGCCGCTTATGTGAAGGCTGCGAGCAACCCATTGATGAATGTTGCTGCAAACAAGGTCAGGCACCTGAAGGGGATGGCATTGTTAGAGTCCAGCGAGAGAAAAAAGGCCGCGGTGGTAAGACCGTCACCATCATCAGTGGTTTAGAAGGCGATAAGAAAGTTTTAAGTGATTTATGTAAAAAACTGAAAAAGCGCTTCGGCTCAGGTGGCGCCGTTAAAAACTGGACCATTGAACTTCAAGGGGACCTTGCGGAACAAAGTGTGAAGTATTTACAGGATTTAGGCTTCAAGGCCAAACAAAGTGGTGGCTAAACAAGCGTTTAGCCAGCAAACTAGGCTAAAATTAACCATAGTCAATGAATGCAGATGAAAAGGAGGCGACAACATGGAGCTCAGTGTTAATGTTCTCAACTGGTTAGGTCGCCCTAAAAAAGCGGTTAACGCACAAACCATTAAGTTTAATCGCTTTAACCTGATTTTTAATAGCCGCTGCAAACTCAAGCCAGGGCAGTTAATTTTCATCAATATCGCGGTAGATATCCATAGTTTGCGAGAGGTCAGTGCCCGAGTCGAAAGCTGCGAGCGCTGCGGTCCTCATTATCAAACACAGGTACGTTTTGTATTAGAACGTCCGGACAAACAACCCTACCGCGAAGCCATTGCCATTCTTAAAGCCATTGAGCAAACCCTGCCCGCATCTTTGCGAGCACCGTTACATATGCAAGTTCAATAACCTAACAACTCAAGGATTTCATTGCTGTTTATGGATCATGAATACACGCTCGTTTTAAACTGCGGCAGTTCTTCTTTAAAATTTGCCGTACTTCAGCCACACACCGGTGCATGTGCACTTCAAGGTCTAGCCGAGCGCCTAGGCAGCAACCAAGCTTCTTTGACCTATCAATCCGAGCAAGGCAAAGGCCAGGTGCAACTGACAGGTCACGACCATCAAAGTGCCATCGCTGGGGTCATTGAACTACTTAGCGCGCAGAATCTTTTAGACAGTATTCGTGGTGTAGGTCATCGCGTGGTTCATGGCGGTGAGGCCTTTAGCCAGTCATTACTGATCACCGATGACAACCTAAAACAACTGGAAACCATCAGTCATCTTGCTCCGTTGCATAACCCTGTGAACCTTCTAGGTATCAAGGCTATTTCACAATTGTTACCACAGCTACCTCAGGTTGCCGTGTTCGATACGGCCTTCCACCAAACCTTACCTGAAGCAGCTTACTTGTATGCCCTACCCTATGAGCAATATGAGCAATTCGATGTTCGCCGCTATGGCTTTCACGGCACCAGCTATCGCTATGTCAGTGAAAAAGCCGCCAATATGCTGGGCCAGCCCGTTACCGATAGCCATTTCTTAATAGCGCATTTAGGAAATGGCTGCAGCGCATGTGCCATTCGTAATGGTCAAAGTGTCGATACATCAATGGGGTTAACTCCGCTAGAAGGCTTGGCAATGGGCACGCGCAGCGGCGATGTAGACCCAAGTTTAATTCCCTTTTTGTGTGAACGCTTAAATCTTGAAACCTCTGATGTGATGAACATCCTTAACAAACAAAGTGGCCTGCAAGGTTTGTCGGGCATCAGCAACGATATGCGAGAGATTCAGCAAGCCGCCGAGCAAGGCCATGTTCGCGCCAATCTTGCCATTGAAGTCTTTGCTTTTAGAATTGCCCGCTATCTTGGCGCGTTAGCGGTTTCGCTGCCGCGCATTGATGCGTTAGTTTTCACCGGTGGCATTGGTGAAAACGACCGCCTCACTCGCTCACTTGTTTTAGAACACTTAGCCATTCTTGGTTTTGAAGTAGATGGGGCTTTGAATCAAACCAACGGCAATGATCAAGGGCGAATCACAACTGATAGCAGCACCCTTGCTATGGTGGTGGCCACCAACGAAGAGTTGATGATCGCACAAGACACCTTCGCTCTAACCACACAGAACGCGTAATTCGGTACAGGACATATCATGCATCAACATACTTTTTTTATTGCCCCAACCGAAATGGGAACCGGATTAACATCCATTACGCTTGGGTTAATTCGTGCATTGGACCAACTAGGTTTAAAAGTGGGGATTTGTAAACCCATTGCCAGCGCCGAAGCAGACAAAGAACACCGTGCTATTGACCTTATCACTTTGGCTAGCGGCTTTGCGCCACCTAAAGCTATTAGCCTACAAAAAGCACAAAAAATGGTGAGTTCAGGCCAGCAAGATAGGCTAATGGAAGAAGTCATTGGCATGCACCGCAAAGTCCGTGAAGCGGTGGATATTGTCATTTTTGAAGGCATCGAACCGGATCGCAGCGAGCCCTTCACTGCACGGCTAAATGTTGAAATGGCCAAAACATTAGACGCTGAAATTATTTTAGTCACCGCCCCACAATCACGTAGCATGGGTGAACTGACCGAGCATCTTAATATTGCTAAAGGTTTATTTGGTGGCGATAAAAACCGCAATCTATTGGGCTGCATTATTAATAAAGTGAATGCGCCTAAAAAAACCAACACACCGCTTAAAGCCAATATGCCCGTCGCCGAAGAGGCCATCCAAAGCGTGTTGCAAGATAGCCCGTATAAAAAGCTCGAAACAGAACAATTTAAAATCCTCGGTTTAATCCCTTGGGACGCCAGTTTAATTGCACCGCGCACACTGGATATTGCCCGCTACCTGCAAGCCAGCATCATCAATGATAAAGGCCTAGAAAGTGCTCGCGTAAAACGCATTAGTTTGTGTGCTCGCACCGTTAAAAATATGGTCAGCGACCTGCAACCTGGCACCCTTGTGGTGACGCCAGGAGACCGTGATGACATTTTGCTGGCCAGTGCCATGGCAGCAAACAATGGTGTGCCGCTCGCGGGTCTTTTACTCACCAGTGACATCTCACCTGATGATCAGGTTATGAATTTGGTCAAACCATCACTGAACCAGCTGCCTATTATGTCGGTAAAAACCGATACGTTTCAGACGGCATCCCAATTGTTTAGCATGTCCGAGGGTGTGAAGGCCGACGATACTGAGCGAGTAGAGTCCATTATGAATCATATGGCGGCTCATATAGATGGTGGCTTCTTAAAAGAACGCCTTCAGCTTGATCTGCAAACTCGCCTCAGCCCGGCAGCGTTTCGCTATCAACTGGTGCAGCTGGCACAAGCGGCCAATAAACGTGTGGTACTGCCTGAAGGTGAAGAGCCCAGAACCATTCAGGCCGCCGCCATTTGCCAAGAGCGCGGTATTGCACAGTGTATTTTGCTCGGTCGTAAAGATGTTATTGAACAACAAGCATCGAGCCTTGGTATTGAACTGCCTGAGGGCCTGACCATACTTGACCCGGATGATATCCGCGCCCAATACATTGAGCCGATGGTTGAACTAAGAAAACACAAACATTTATCTGCCCCCATGGCCGAGGCGCAACTCGAAGACACCGTGGTTTTAGGCACCATGATGCTGGCTCTAGACGAAGTAGACGGTTTAGTGAGTGGCGCTATTCATACAACAGCCAATACTATTCGCCCTGCTTTACAGTTAATTAAAACCGCACCTGGTGCCAAGTTAGTGTCTTCCGTTTTCTTTATGCTATTACCAGAGCAGGTCATGGTATACGGCGACTGTGCCGTAAACCCTGACCCAAGTGATGAAGAACTTGCCGATATTGCACTGCAAAGCGCCCATAGCGCTCAAGCTTTTGGTATTAACCCTAAAGTCGCCATGATTAGCTACTCAACGGGGTCGTCCGGCACAGGCAGTGATGTGGAAAAAGTACGCAGTGCCACAGCCATTGCACAGCAAAAGCAGCCTGAGCTTATATTGGATGGGCCATTACAATACGATGCGGCCACCACCGTCAACGTGGCCGCCTCTAAAGCGCCAAACAGCAAGGTAGCCGGTCAAGCGAATGTGTTAATATTCCCAGACTTAAACACTGGCAACACGACATACAAGGCCGTTCAACGCAGTGCAAATGTGGTGAGTATTGGCCCAATGCTGCAAGGTTTAGCAAAACCGGTAAACGATTTATCACGCGGTGCACTCGTAGAAGATATTGTTTACACCATCGCGTTGACCGCGATACAAGCCACACAAATCTAAGCGAAATGCCAAGTTGGCTTTAATTGTCAGCTTGGCGGTAGTGATTAGCCATTTCTCATATTGCACTTTGCAGTATGATAATGGCCATAATAAAAAATAGAGTTCAGTCTATGTTAAGTTTTTTACCCACTGCAATCGTGGCCATCATCGCCACCATATTATTGTTATTAAACGTCTTTTTTTGGTGCCCAATACTGTTATTGGTTGCATTAATCAAAGTGTTGATTCCAGTGCCATTTCTGCGCACCATGATCGATCCTATTTTGATTAAAATTGCAGAGGGCTGGGTCTTGTGTAATTCAGGGTGGATGAAACTCACCCAAGGGACTCAATGGGATGTACAAGGTTTAGGGGAGTTAAAATACAAGGGCTGGTACCTTGTAAATGCAAACCACCAATCCTGGGTGGATATATTAGTATTGCAACACGTGTTCAATGGCAAAATTCCATTACTGAAATTTTTTCTAAAAAAAGAACTCATCAAGGTGCCAATCATGGGGTTATGCTGGTGGGCATTGGATTTTCCATTCATGCAACGTTTTAGCAAGGCATACCTCGAAAAACACCCTGAAATGAAAGGTAAAGACCTAGAGACTACTCGAAAGGCCTGTGAAAAATTTTCAGTCATTCCCACTAGTGTGATGAATTTTCTAGAAGGCACACGCTTTACACAAAAAAAATATGAAAAGCAGCAGCCCCCTTATCGCTATTTACTCAAGCCTAAAGCCGGTGGCATTGCCTTCGCATTGAATGCAATGGGTGATAAATTTAATAGTTTATTAAATATCACCATTGTTTACCCAGATGGTATTCCTAGTTTTGGAGACTTTCTTGCGGGTAAGGTAAAGCGCATCATTGTGCGCGTAGAAGAAGAAAAGATCCCAGCCGAATTTACTGAAAAAGATTACAACAATGACCCTGAGTTTCGTGCCCAATTTCAACAGTGGACACATCAACTTTGGTTAGAAAAAGATGACCTAATTCATCAATTACTTGATGGCAAGCCACATGAGCCATTGCAATAAAACCCATTTTTAAAAAGAAGTCGCTATGAAAATATATGATGATGTTTCAATGTCCATCGGCAATACACCCTTGGTGCGTTTAAATAAACTGACCGATGCAAATATCTTATTAAAAATTGAAAACAGAAACCCGGCTCACTCCATTAAGTGCCGTATTGGTGCCAATATGATTTGGCAGGCTGAAAAAGACGGTTTGCTCAAGCCTGGTATGGAAATCATTGAACCAACCAGTGGTAACACGGGTATTGCTCTGGCGTTTGTTGGTGCAGCACGTGGTTACAAGGTGACTCTTACCATGCCAGAAACCATGAGCATTGAGCGCCGTAAAATCATGAAAGCCTTGGGTGCAAACATCGTACTAACAGAAGGTGCAAAAGGCATGAAAGGCGCCATCGAAAAAGCCCAATCTCTTTTTGATGANTCACCTGANACCCGTTTCATGCCACAGCAATTTAGCAACCCTGCCAATCCTGCTATTCATGAGCAAACCACTGGNCCTGAGATCTGGNATGATACCGACGGCAGTGTTGATGTCGTCGTCGCGGGTGTCGGCACTGGTGGTACCATTACCGGTATTAGCCGTTACATCAAAAACACGCAAGGCAAAGCCATTACATCTGTTGCTGTTGAGCCAGAAGCGTCACAAATTATTGCCCAAGCAATGAAAGGTGAAGCCATCACACCAGCACCCCATAAAATTCAAGGGATTGGTGCGAATTTCATTCCTGATAACCTAGATTTATCCATGGTTGATCGGGTTGAAGCGGTCAGTAACGAACTTGCCATTGAAACCGCAAGACGCCTAATGGCCGAAGAAGGCATCATGGCGGGGATTTCATGTGGTGCGGCACTGGCTGCGGCCCTTCGAATTGCAAAACTTGATGAGTTTAAAGAGAAAACCATCGTTGTAATACTACCCGATAGTGGTGAACGCTACTTATCAACTCTATTATTTGAGGGTATGTTCAGCGCAAACGAAGGTGCTTAAACGAGAAATCAAAAGGCGTGTAAATTACTCCGCCTAATTAAATAAAAAATGCGCCCTAGGCGCATTTTTTATTTAGTCTTTATTTATTCATCCGCGCCTAAGATCATTTCTATTAACAACGTAATGGCAGGCGTTGCTTTAAAATCATTCTCTCGAGGCCAGCCTACTTCAGGCACTAATTCGGCAAATAGGTACTGTTTAAGCATTTTGCGGCGATAACTCACGGATAGCACCACTTCGTTAAGTTGCGTTACATCTTCGGTATCACCAAAAAAAGCCAGCTTATATAGCATGGCGGCACGGGGGCTGAGTTCATCGAAGATCGCCAGATTGCTGTCTAACTCAGCAAAATCATCATCTAATAAATAATCTGCAGCAAAGCCCATTCTAAAGTGTTTAGTGAAATCGATGGGGCGAATGGCGCTGCTACTAAATCGAGCCCCCCAGTGCTCATCAGTACGCCATGAAACGGTTTGAGACATCCTGGTTCGCCAAGTATCATAATAATCGGTGCGCCTTACCCTGACTCTGGAGAAATAAACTGGCTCCCCTGCCCACCTCACCCCATTATCGAGACTGGTTTTCCAGCGACGGCGTTCTTCGAAGTCCACACGAATGGCCGTTGAATAAGTGACGTTATCCGTTGTACCCAACACATTGGTTTCATCGGCATCATCTTCATTTTCATCGGTTTCAACCAGTAGCTTAAAACGATCTCGAGTGCGGGGAAGTACCAATCGTAAATTTAAGCCTGCTTTATAATTGGGATCTAACCCATCTTCACGTCGGCTGGTAAAATATATACGTCCATTACTGCCGGATGACTCGTCTTCTAGAATATCATCATCGAAGAAAGCCCCCATAAAAAAGGAATCAACACCATCATTTAAGCTCTCAACATAACTAGAAGCCAAACCTTGGCTCCAGTCTAAAAACTCCAGACCTTTATAATCGTCAACCGCAGCATGGTCATCTGTAACGGTATAATCTTGATCCGGTGCAGGTGGCTCAAACTCATGGAAGCTGGCTTCTTCTGGAGCGCTCCAGCTTGCACTGCAACTAAGCATAACCAATACCCAGAAACACCACTTCAACAAAACTAGCCCTCAACCTTAACGGGATCATGATGTACTAATACATCGGCATTTGGGTACGCTTCTTTTATTTTCTTCTCAATCCGATCGCCAATTTCATGGGCAGACCAAAGTGCCAGGTTTTCATCAAGTTCTAAATGAAATTGAATAAATAAATCAGGGCCAGACTGACGACAGCGCACATCGTGGCAACCTTCTGGGCCATGTTCCTTTCGCACTAATTTTTCAACAATAGCTTCCACTTCAGGTAGATGCTCATCCATTAACTCTTTGAAGGCCTTAACACCAACATGCCAAGCGTTGACACACAAGAATACACCAATGCCGATGGCCATAATGGAGTCAATCCAATACCAGCCAAAACCCACTAGTGCCATAGCAATCAGCACTGCGGCATTCATTAACAGGTCACCTTGATAATGCAAGGAATCGGCTTCAACAATTAACGACTTGGATTTGCTGATGACGTATTTTTGAAAAGTAACCAGTCCAAGTGTCAAGACAATAGCAAGAACACTCACCGCGATACCGATATGACTATTCACCATCTGACGATTATCAAGCATTACATCGAAACTATTGAGAACTAATACGACCGCTGAGCCAACCATAAAGGCAGATTGAGCAAGGGCGGCAATGGACTCCAATTTGCCATGGCCAAACTTATGATCCTCATCCGCAGGAATAAGGGCATATCGCAGTGCAATGAAGTTAATCAGTGAAGTGACGCCGTCCAGCATAGAATCAAGCAGAGAGCCTAGCAGGCTGACTGAGCCTGTAGACCAATATGCCCAAGTCTTAGCGATAATAAGAATCAATGCGACAGCTACGCTGGCAATCGTGGCTTGTCTACTCAAATGAGCATGGTCTGACATAGTATTTCCTTACTTACTTTTTTACACTAGCACAGTTTGCTATTTGAGCCTTGGCAAGATCATTTACCAAGCATTCTCATTTGCATCATCTATACTCAAAATAATCATGTATTTTGGGTGCATTATGCCATTAGACGTCAAAGATCTCACGGTCCTTTTAATTGAACCGTCTACCACACAAAGTAAGTTCCTTAAGAATATGATGAGCGATCAATTGATCTCAAATGTAGACGTGTGCAGCACAGGTAAAGACGCGCTGGAATATGCACAAAAACAACAGCCAGACCTGATTATTAGTGCCATGTATTTCGACGACATGAACGCCATTGAGTTTCTCAATGTTTTGCGCCAAAACCCAGACACTCAAGATCTAAACTTTATGCTTGTCTCTAGTGAAACCGATAAACAAATGCTAGACGATATCAAACAAGCCGGTGTTTTAGCTGTGTTACCTAAGCCTTTTGATAAACGGGCTTTTTTTACGGCACTAAATGCGGCAAAAGACACCATTGAAGTTGAGTACATGGAGTTAGAAGACATTGATGTGGAGTCACTAAAAGGCTTAGTGGTTGACGACTCATTAACTGCTCGTCGCCATGTGGTGCGTTTGTTACAAGCCTGTGGTATTGAGCAAATCGTTGAAGCGGAAAATGGATTACAAGCCATTGATATTATTAAAAGCGAGCCCGTGGACTTTATTATCAGTGACTACAACATGCCACATATGAACGGTGAAGAATTGGCCAATTACTTACTTAACTCAGAGTACTCCTATTTACCTATTTTGATGGTCACCAGCGAACAAAACTCCAGTCGTTTAAGTGCCGTGCGTCAAGCTGGAGTGTGTGCTTTGTTTGATAAGACCATTGGTCCTGCGTCACTAAAAGATGCCTTGCGCGCTGCATTAAATAGTTAAGGATTAAAAATAGAGGCGCTACTCAGTTAGGGTCACTCGTCGACTGCCCTTTTTAAGCTGGCAAACAAGCTCTGCTTTTTGAGCCTGTTGCACATGTTTAATATCCCCTTTTCGATACATGACAACCGCTAATTCAAGTAAATATTGCAATACTTGTTCAGCTTCTTCTGTGCTGCCCCCTTTTTCTAAGTACTCATCGATAAAGGCTTGAGTGTGATCAAGGTACTTATCCATAATCGTTTTAATTCTCACTTACATCTTGATTAATTTTATCTAACATCATTTCACATGCCTTTGAATGACTATCAGATTGAATCAACATCGGCTCTTTGCCAGCATTAACAAGCAATAGCTGCGGTTTCGCCCAACGTAAAAAATACCCTTGCCCAAGCTGATCTTCTAATGTTTGACATGCATCATTATGCCACCAGCTATAAGCTAGGGTCACAGCCAACAAACTTATGGTAACCAGACCAAACGGCAGAATGGATTTATTGTGCATCTTGCTTCTCAATTTTATTTTTTAATAAGACGGGCTGAGCGTAATATTGTTCTATATTTTTCAACACCCCTTTTGGCACAGATTTAAATCGCTTATGCCACATCCCTTTTATTTTTTTACCATCACGACCTTTCAAATGCACATTAGAAGAAGCATCATTTGTTTTACTTTCAAATAGCGATAACGCAAGGTGATTATTTTCAAATAAGTGATAATGGCGATGAATACTTTCATCAATGGCTTGACTCCATTGCTCAGCTAAATTGCTTTCTAGGGATAACGGTTCACTAAAATGCAATGCCACGCGCCCTTTATCTCCTTGTAAACCTTTTACAATACTTAAAAAATCTTCATCTAAGGATTTTTCATAACGTCCGTTTTGCTCAACCGTTAAACGTTCTTGCGCTTTATCAATATCACATGGGTCCCATTCATAACTAATGGAAACAGGAACCACATTCAAAAATGCCATACTCTGGTTAAACTCCCAGCCTAATTTGCGGCCAGCCATATGCAGCATTTTGAGTACAGCTGTATCGGTCAGGTCCACGCCATCTTTGGCACGACCTTCTTTTTGTGCAATCCACACATGCTGATTTGACCGAACACAGTGGTGAATATAATCCGATAGATCCTGTACTGCTTTTAATTTTTCGCGCCGCCCCTCTACCGAACGTTTAACCACAAAGCTTTTATTCAAACGCATGAGCTTAGCGACAAATTGGCGGCCGAGTAAATTATCCCCTATTGCGACCTTACTGGTATTAAAACCGGCTTTTAGTAATGCAAAGTTCACCAACAAAGGATCCATAGCAATATCACGATGATTGCTGATAAACACATAGGTTTGATCTTTACTTAGGTTTTCAAGTCCACTGACTTTAAACTCACTAATGGTTTTTTTCATCAGCTTTTCAACATGGGGCGTTAACTGATTCTGCCATGTTTGAATACTATCAATTCGCTTAAAGTGCTGATCTAAACCCGATTGGATTTTCTTTTGTGTCCAGCGTGGTAAAAAACGGTTCAAATATGGAAACTGATGCTGAGCAACAAATTGAAGAAATTCACCATCCTCTAGCAATGACGCCAATACGGCGTTGACCTCATGATCGTGATAAGCACGGATATCATCAAATGACGCTAAACTCATTTTTTAGGACTCATATTCTGACTATGCTGCATAAATTTTTCTGACCAGTGCTGGGCTTTCTTTTCATTTTTTTCTAAGCCAAGTGAACCCGCGGCATATGCTTTACTTAGCCTTAATGCCGCCATGGCATGGCCTTGCTCAGCGGCGGCCTCATACCAGGATAATGCGCTTGATTGATGGGTTGTGGGCAGTATCACATCTGATTTGAGCAGCGCCTCGGCGTATAAAAACTGAGACTGAGCATCTCCTTGCTGCGCTGCAGTATGAAGCAAAGCAACACCAGCGCGTTTATCAATGGCACTTTCACCACGGTAAGTGAGTAAAGACGCCATCAGTTTCTGTGCGCCCTCATGATGCTTATGACTGGCTCGCTGTAACTGTTTCATGGCAAACCCATGCAGGTGTTTATTCCAACCTGCGACCCCCGAATAAAATAAGCTTGAGCCTATTGCATATTGCACGGTACTGAGGAGTTTAAAATAAAATGTCTGTATCGCTGTCATTCAATTACCTTACAAAAGCTCAGGTTTTTCTTCTGCCCACCATGTGGGACAATAAGGTTTAGCCTTTGTTTGATTTCAGGAGAAGTCTGTGTCCGTTGATTCATGGCAACCGGTAAACAAAACCGCTCAAATCAGTGACGAGCAACTAGCCCGCTTATTGGCCTTGAGTGAAGATCAACCACTAGAGTGTGACCTTACCTCAGATTTGGATTGGATTCAGCCATTAGCACAAGTTGATGGCAAAATTTGGCAGCAAGTCGCAGCTCAATTAACGTCGACACAGTTAAAACAACTGATCGGTCTTTTTACCCTGGCTGAGCAGCAAGGCAACTGGTCGCTGGGCGAACAATCCGCTGTGATCCCTTTGTTTAAGCTGTATAGAAAAGCTCAAGGTGTCGACCGCGAATTAGTACAATGGGTCAAAGCTCATACCGAGAATAAGTTTTTACCCTTTGGGCCATTACTTTAAATCAATCAGGGTATAGCAATTATTTAGAATCTTGAACGGGACTTGGTTTGCCTAAGAAGGACTCTAAAGTAGATTGAATGGCTTGACGAGAAATGGGCTTGGTGAGAAAGCTATCCATGCCCGCAGCAAAACATGCATCCTCTATTTCTTTTTGGCTATTCGCTGTTAGTGCAATAACGGGAATATAGGGTTTATCCAGATGTCGAATTTGTCGGGTAGCCTCTATGCCATCCATGATGGGCATTTGAATATCCATAATAACGCAATCTACTTCAAGCACTTTAAATTGCGCCAGCCCTTCTTCTCCGTTATTAGCCACGGCAACTTCATAACCCAGCTTTTCTAGTGTGCGTTTAATCACTAGCTGATTATTTAAATTATCTTCTACTAACAAGATGCGCTTAGGCGATGGGCCGTTGATCACATCCGATTGAGCCGCTTGATAATCACTCAACCGGTAATATAAGGCTTCACGGCGAAACGGGGGCGTTAAAACCACCCCATGGGTCGCTGATAATGCACTTGAATCCCCAAGCCACCACAACCACTCACATTGGTCTGATTGACAATAATCACTGACTAATAAGCTCATACTTTTGGGTAGGCTGGTCTCATCCGTTTCCTTAAAAGGCAGCTGCATGGATTGAAAGAACACCCTAAACCAGGTTAATGCCGATACATTTTTAATCGCCAAGGTAACAGGGGTTTGTTTAAATATTGAGAATGAATCCTGTTGCTTAACCCCTTTAACCGGCAAGGTAAACCATTGTTCGATAGCACCGTACTGCGTCAGTCTTGCCCCAATATTGCCTTTAAGATGACTCGCTAGGTTTTGTGCGATATTAAATGTTGCCACATGATGAGTATCCAAGGCTGCCACCTTGGCATCTTCTAAGTTTTTATTGAAATAGTCGACCCAGCTTTGAGCATCGTCAGTTAATGACTCATT
>NYTP01000028.1 GCA_002683575.1 Bermanella sp. | reverse complement strand
CACCTTTTTATCGCCAATGCTTGGTAACCAGCTGATTAGCCATTCAAGATTGCTTTGTTCTTTTAAGTGGTAAAATTCACTGTGGCGCACAGGGAAGCCAGAAATACTTCGGCGTGTATTACGGTATACCATACGGCCAGTACCGTATCGATCAGCCATCCAGTCCGTAAATTGTTGCTGTGATAAGCCCTCATCAAGAACAGATTGTGCGTAAGCATTTAATTTATCATCATTCAGTTTTGCAATTAAATCCATTGCAGAACTTAGACCTGATAGCTCAACTGCTTCTACGATCTCACTAACAATACCGTATTTTTGCTCTTCTCCTAAAAACTGCTCAAGATTAGGAAAGCGAAGCGGATCCAATAAATGAAGACGTGCAAAATGGCTTTCTACGCCCAGCTGTTCTGGTGTGGCGGTTAGCAATAAAACCCCTGAGCTTACTTGAGATAACGCCAAGGCAGATTGGTACGCTTTTGACTGCCATTGCAATCGGTGACTTTCATCAATCACCATCATATCCCATTGTGTACTGATAGCTTGATCTAGATATTCGCTATCATTCAACCAATCAAAATTACACAGCGCCACCTGAACCTGGTTAAATGGGTTTTCGCCTTGCTGTTCGGCACAAAATTCATCGTCAATCAAAGTGCAATCCAGGTTGAACTTGCGCTTCATCTCAACAAGCCATTGGTTAACCAAAGAAGAGGGGACGCAGATAAGAATTCGCTGCGCGCGCTGAGAGGCCATTAATTGGTGAATCACCAAACCTGCCTCGATGGTTTTACCAAGACCCACTTCATCTGCTAATAAAGCACGTGGCAGTGGCATATTTAAAATCTGCTGAGCGACATCAAATTGATGGGGGATGATGTTAATTTTAGGACCAACAAAACCGTGGCTTTGTTTGCCTTGTTGCTCCGTATAGGCCTCAACTAAACGACGATACAGGTTACTCCACTTAAAGCTACCAATTTGACCGGCTTTAAGCCTTTCAATAGGAGAAACTTTGCCTTCATGAGGTGCAATGTCGGCTTCTTCCGCCCAAAGGTGCTCACTGATTTGATAGTGGTATACGCCGTCTTCTTCTTTAATATTGAGGATGTTAACTTCTAAACCTGAAATCAAAGTCACACGATCATTGATTTCAAAGCGACAGCGAATCAGTGGTGTATTACCAATCGAGTATAGGCGTGTATCTTCAGCCAAAGGAAAATCAATATTAACGCGACGACCTTGTGATTCACTGACAATACCTAAACCAAGCTCTGGCTCGGCTAAGCTTATCCAACGCTGACCACAAATAAATTGACTCATAACACCCCCAAAATTGAACCGCGCATTCTAACACCTCATCAGGATTAACCTAGCCATTTTTAGTAACAATTTGAGGTGCCAAGTAAAATTGATGCTCTTGGTAATAACATGCGAAAATGAGGCATATTTTTCAAGGTAATATTTATGCTTTCTTACATTGAACCTGTTTTTAGACCGCCCAGCGAAGCCCGATCCTTGATACTTCAAGTAACCAATGGCTGCTCGTGGAATAAATGCACTTTCTGCGAAATGTACACTCAAGACCAAAAAAAATTCAGAGCGCGCAAAGAAGATGAGATCGAACAAGATATCATCAAGGCTGCAGGCAGTGGCGTTCCATTTGAAAAGGTGTTTTTAGCGGATGGCGATGCAATGGTCTTGCCCATGCGAAAACTCGAATCTATTTTGCGAATGATTCAGACGCACCTACCAAGCGTAAAGCGTATCTCTAGTTATTGCTTGCCACGTAATATCTACAAAAAAAGCGTAGAAGATCTGTCGCTTCTAAAATCCCTCGGATTAGATATTTTGTATGCTGGCTGTGAATCTGGTGACACCCAAGTGCTGGAATACGTCAGCAAGGGTGAAACCTATGAAACCCAGCGTGATGCTCTGATTAAGATAAAGCAGGCTGGCCTAAGATCATCTGTGATGATACTAAATGGCCTTGGAGGTCCTAAATATTCAGAGCAACATGCAATCAATAGTGCCAAACTGATGAATGAAACCCAGCCTGATTATCTGTCTACCTTAGTCGTCAGCTTTCCGCTGGGCGAAGAGCGATTGAAAACAGGCTTTGAGCAGGACTGGTCGCTAATGGATCAAACAGCTTTATTTCTTGAGCTAAAGCATTTCATCAGCCATCTTGAGCTTGAAAATACTATCTTTCGCAGTGATCACGCCAGCAACTATCTACCGTTAAAGGGTGTGCTTGGTAAAGATAAATCAGCAATGCTTGAGCAGATTGACACGGCACTTTATCAACCCAATAAAATTCGTTTGCGTCAAGAATGGCAGAGAGGCCTTTAGTGGATTTATCCAATTTAAGTACCCAGCTAGGTAAGTTTTTAGGCATGCCCTCTGAACTCCCCCCGGTCGATCAGTGGCAGCCTAAGTTATCAGGTGACATTGATATGGTTATTAAGGCTGACGGCACCTGGCTTCATGAAGGCGGTGAAATTAAGCGTTCTAAATTGGTTCGCTTATTTAGCACTATTTTGAGGCGAGAGGAGAATGAATATTTTTTGGTCACGCCGGTTGAAAAGTGGCGCCTTCAAGTTGAGGATCAGCCATTCACAGTGGTACTCATTGAAGCCAAGAACCATGATGATAAAACTGTCATTAGAATGATTACCAATACTGGGGATGAATTTCCTTTAGATAGTCATCATGTATTAAAGCAGGATCAGCACGAAGCACCCAAAGTACACGTCAGAGCAAACATGTACGCAAGGCTCAACCGAAATGCATTTTATACACTGGCTGGCATGGCCACTGAACGAGAAGGGCAATTTTACGTAACCAGTAATGGGATCGAGTTTAATATTGGCTAGCTGCTTAAAAAATGTTCCACGGGGAACAAATAATAACCAGTTATATAAAGGCGTCTAGTTAGTCAAAAGCAGTCAAATTTACACCCTTTAGAAACAAAAAAAGGAGCTAAAAGCTCCTTTTTTTGTTTCCACCTGATAGTAATTAAAAATTACATATTCGGATAGTTAGGACCGCCAGCACCCTCTGGTGTTACCCAAGTGATGTTTTGCGCAGGGTCTTTAATGTCACATGTTTTACAGTGCACGCAGTTTTGAGAGTTGATCTGGAAGCGCTGTTCACCGGCCTCGCTTTCAACAATCTCATAAACACCAGCAGGGCAGTAACGCTGGGCCGGTTCATCGTACATTGGAAGGTTCTTTTCTAAAGGAATACTGGCATCAGCAAGGCGCAAGTGACAAGGCTGATCTTCAGCATGGTTTACGTTACCAATGAAAACAGAATCCAATTTAGCAAAGCTAATAACGCCATCTGGCTTCGGATAATTAATTTTCTTAGATTCAGCAGCCGGCTTAAGAGTTGCGTGATCTGGAGTTGTATCATGCAAAGTAACCGGAATCGGGAACATATTGTGATTAATGAAGTTGAATGCAGCACCACCAAATGTACCAAACTTATGCATAGCCGGACCAAAGTTTCGGCTTTCATGAAGCTCTTTATAAGCCCAAGATGCTTCAAATGCTGTGGTGTATTCAGTTAGTTCATCATTTGCACGACCAGCTTCGATAGCTGCTACAACTTGCTCTGCCGCAATCATGCCGCTCTTCATTGCAGTGTGTGTACCCTTAATCTTAGAAAAATTAAGCGTACCAGCATCACAACCCACAACTAAACCACCAGGGAAGGTCATTTTAGGTAGGCTGTTCAGGCCGCCTTTAGCAATAGCGCGGGCACCGTAAGATACACGCTTACCGCCTTCAAGATGCTGCTTTAGCACTGGATGATGTTTCATGCGCTGAAATTCATCAAATGGGCTGACATGCGGGTTTGAGTAAGAAAGGTCAGTAATAAGACCCACTACTACTTGGTTGTTTTCAGTGTGGTATAGGAAGAAGCCACCTGTAGAACCAGACTCGGTCAGCGGCCAGCCAGCACCGTGTATAACCAAACCTTCTTTGTGATTCTCTGGTTTAATATCCCAAAGCTCTTTTATGCCAATGCCGTAATGCTGAGGGTCTTTGCCTTCATCTAGCTTGAATTCACTGATAAGTTGCTTGCCAAGGTGACCACGACAGCCTTCTGCAAAAATAGTGTACTTACCACGTAACTCCATGCCTGGCATGTAGTTTTCGGTTTGCTCACCTTCAGCGCTCACACCCATATCACCGGTGATAATGCCTTTTACTTGGCCATCTTCAACAATGTATTCAGCTGCAGAGAAGCCAGGGTAGATTTCAACACCTAAATTTTCAGCTTGTTCGCCCAACCAACGAACAACATTACCCAAGCTTACGATGTAGTTGCCATCGTTGTGCATCGGCTTAGGAATCATCCAATTAGGGGTTTTAATGCCTTTTTCTTCACCTGTTAAGAAGTAAACTTCATCTTTCGCGACAGGTGTATTAAGGGGGGCGCCAAGTTCTTTGTAGTCAGGGAATAGCTCAGTAAGCGCACGGTCTTCAATAACGGCGCCCGATAAAATGTGACCGCCAACCTCAGCTGCCTTTTCAACCAAGCATACAGTTAGCTCTTGGCCTTTTTCTTGTGCAAGTTGCATTACACGAATGGCCGTAGATAGGCCAGACGGGCCGCCGCCAACAATGACGACGTCATATTCCATCGCTTCACGTTCCATAGAACTCTCCTCGTTATCTCAAGCTAACTCAGCCGTTTCTGATGCAGGCTGTGGTTAAAATACGGCCAATTGAGCCAAAAAATTCGCCGTAGTATACTGATTTACTTGAATTTGGCCAAATCAAAATATTACTGAAAATCTGTCTACACTTGGTATTCACAAACAATTTAATAGCAAATCCTCATATTCAGACTAGCATTCAAACGCGCGTTTGAATAGAATTCAGTTTACAAATGTTTAGCCAAGTAGAATTTTGCGTTTGTGCTGAGTATTTACTGGATCTGTCTGGTGGCATTTATTGACGTTAATGAGAATTAAGTTCAATATCGCTGCCGTTAAAGCAGACGCCTTGTAGATATTTTTTAGACTCACATTGTTCTGCTTACTTAAATCCACTCAACTTGACGGGGAATCTATGAAGGTTCTTGTAGCTGTTAAGCGTGTAATTGATTACAACGTAAAAGTGCGCGTTAAGGCTGATAATTCTGACGTTGATCTGACCAACGTTAAGATGGCCATGAATCCATTTTGTGAAATCGCAGTCGAAGAAGCGGTACGCCTTAAAGAAAAAGGTGTTGCCACTGAAATCGTTGTTGTTTCCATTGGTCCTAAAGTTGCCCAAGAGCAAATCCGTACCGCTCTTGCGCTAGGTGCTGATCGCGGCATCCTAATCGAAACTGACGAAAAACTAGAGTCTTTATCTGTTGCTAAAGCACTTAAAGCGGTTGTTGATAAAGAACAGCCACAACTGGTTATTCTTGGTAAACAATCTATCGATAACGACAACAACCAAACGGGTCAAATGCTTGGTGCATTGACCGGTATGCCTCAAGGCACATTTGCTTCTGAAGTAGCGGTTGACGGCGATAAAGTAAACGTAACCCGTGAAATCGACGGTGGTCTACGTACAGTTGGTTTGACTCTTCCTGCTATCGTAACAACTGACCTACGTTTGAATGAGCCTCGTTATGCTTCTTTGCCTAACATCATGAAAGCGAAGCGTAAGCCTTTAGAAGTTGTTTCTCCTGCTGATCTTGGCGTTGAAATTAAATCTACTCAAACTCTAGTTAAAGTTGAGCCGCCTGCTGAGCGTTCTGCTGGTATTAAAGTAGGCAGCGTTGATGAACTAGTTGAAAAACTTAAGACTGAAGCGAAGGTGCTGTAATGGGTATATTAGTTGTTGCTGAACACGATAACGCTACCCTTAAGGGTGCGACTCTAAACACCATCGCCGCCGCTAAAGCGATCGGTGGTGATATCGACGTATTAGTAGCAGGTCAGGGCTGTCAAGCTGCTGCCGATGCTGCTGCAAAAGCTGAAGGCGTTGCTAAAGTTATCCTTGTTGATGACGCTGCATACGCACAACAGCTTGGCGAGCAAATGGGTGACCTAGTTGCAGAACTAGGTAAAGGTTACAGCCACATCCTTGCTGCTGCGACGACCACAGGTAAAGACTTCTTGCCACGTACTGCTGCACTTCTTGACGTAAACATGATCTCTGAGATTGTTAAAGTTGAGTCTGCTGATACGTTTGCTCGTCCTATCTATGCTGGTAACGCCATCGCTACTGTACAGTCTAACGATTCAATCAAAGTAATCACTGTTCGTGCGACTGGTTTCGACCCAGTTTCAGCTGAAGGTGGTTCTGCTTCTATCGAAAACGGTTCTGCTGTTGCTGATAAAGGCGTATCAAGCTTCGTTGGTGAAGAGCTGGCTAAGTCTGACCGTCCTGAGCTTACCGCTGCTGACGTAATCATCTCTGGTGGTCGCGGCATGCAAAACGGTGATAACTTCGAAATGCTTTACAAGCTAGCCGATAAAATCGGTGCTGGCGTTGGCGCATCTCGTGCGGCTGTTGATGCTGGTTTCGTACCTAACGACATGCAGGTTGGTCAAACAGGTAAAATTGTTGCCCCTAACCTATATGTAGCGGTAGGTATTTCTGGTGCTATTCAGCATTTGGCAGGTATGAAAGACTCTAAAGTTATTGTTGCTATCAACAAAGACGAAGAAGCGCCTATCTTCCAAGTGGCTGATTACGGCCTAGTGGCTGATTTATTTGAAGCCATCCCTGAGCTAGACAGCAAGCTTTAATCGCTGACTAAGCCAAAAAAAAGCCTGGTTTTTACCAGGCTTTTTTTTATCTGTCACAATTACGTATTATTATGTCCAAAATTTGTAATGGGTCGTTTTAAATACATGAAACTAGCCTGTACACTAGCTGTCTATTAGGCCCTGATAATAATAAGTGAAGTAGAAGTGGAATCAGTTCAATCTGAAATTAGACCAGAGCGTCTACCTTATGGTTTTGCCAAGCGTTACGGTTTAGTCGCGCAAAACCAAACGGATCAAACCTATTTGGTTTGGCATAAGGAATCTACACCCAACCAGGCGTTTAGCGAATGCCTTCGGGTTTTACCCGGTCAAATGAAATTTGAAGCCGTAAGCGATGATGAATTCGATCTTCAGCTTGCGCGTATCTATCAAGAATCTGCAGATAGCCGTGAAGCCATGGAAGAGCTAGGTGACGACCTTGATCTAGCCAGCCTTGCAAATATGATTCAAGAGACCGCAGACCTCCTTGAACAAGAAGACGATGCACCGATCGTGCGCCTAATAAACGGCATCTTAACCGATGCGGTTAAACGCAACGCCTCTGACATACACATTGAAACCTTTGAAAAACGCCTTGTGGTGCGCTCACGTGTTGATGGCGTTTTACAAGAAGTGCTCGAGCCAAGGCGCGCACTTGCACCATTATTAGTCAGCCGAATTAAAGTCATGGCAAAACTTGATATTGCAGAGAAACGTATTCCTCAAGATGGCCGTATCGCTTTAAGAATCGCAGGTCATGAGGTCGATGTTCGTGTTTCGACCATGCCATCCAGCCATGGAGAGCGCGTTGTAATGCGTTTACTCGACAAGCAAGCCGGGCGATTAAACCTTGGTCAACTTGGCATGAAGGGCGATAACCTCAAGCGTCTGCTGAGTATAATTCACAAGCCTCATGGCATCATGCTGGTAACCGGCCCCACGGGGTCGGGTAAAACCACATCCCTATACGCGTCATTAAGCGAGCTGAACGACCGATCACGAAATATTTTAACCGTCGAAGACCCTATCGAATACAGCCTAGCGGGCATCGGGCAGACTCAAGTTAATACAAAAGTCGACATGACATTTGCTCGCGGCTTACGCGCCATTCTTCGTCAGGATCCAGATGTGGTAATGATCGGTGAAATACGCGACAGAGAAACCGTTGAGATAGCCGTTCAAGCATCACTGACTGGTCACATGGTTTTATCTACCCTGCATACAAACACAGCGGTGGGAGCGGTGACACGAATTCAGGACATGGGAATCGAGCCATTTTTACTGGCATCTAGCTTAGTGGGTGTGGTCGCACAACGACTCGTGCGCACCTTATGCCCTGATTGCAAACAGCCTTATCAAGCCGACGAAGCTGAAAATGAATTATTAGGGTTCGCCGCTAGTGCGCAAACGACTATTTATCATGCCAAGGGCTGTGGTGAATGTGGCGGTACAGGCTACAAAGGGCGCCGGGGCATCTATGAAATCATCGAAATTGATGACCATATGAAAACCCTTATTCACAATGGTGCAGGCGAAATTGACATGACCAAACATGCCCGCACACAAAGTAAGAGCATCCAGCAAGACGGTCTGCAAAAAGTCATCGATGGTGAAACCACACTCGAAGAAGTATTACGAGTAACCAAGGCTTAAACCATGGCAGCATTTGAATTTAAAGCGCTTGATGCGAACGGCAAGCAGAAAAAGGGCGTGATTGAAGCGGACGGTCCAAGACAAGTCCGCCAACAATTGCGTGACAAACAACTGATGCCCGTTTCCGTCGAGCTGGCATCATCGCGCAACATAGAAAACCCTCTCAAAAATCTATTTAAACGCTCGATCGCGACGGCCGACTTGGCCATGCTGACACGCCAGCTATCCACCTTAATTGGCGCCGGCCTACCGATTGAAGAAGCATTCAAAGCCACCGCAGAGCAAACTGAAAAAAAACGCATTCAGTCAATGATTCTAGAGATTCGCTCTAAAGTACTGGAAGGGCACAGCCTTGCCGGCGCATTGAATGAATTTGATTATGCATTTCCACCTTTATATCGAGCAACGGTTGCGGCAGGTGAACATGCGGGGCATCTTGATACGGTGCTTATTCGCCTGGCAGACTACATGGAAAACAGCCAGGTTAACCAGCAGAAAATTAAACTGGCCGCGGTTTACCCTATAATTTTATGCCTAGTCGCCATCGGCATCGTGGTAGGACTTCTAACCTACGTGGTACCCGATATCGTCGAAGTGTTTGTTAAGAATGGACAAGAGCTTCCTCCGTTAACTCAAGCCATGATTACTGCCAGTGATTTTCTACAAGCCCATGGCATCAAATTAGGTATTGGCATTGTCATGCTATTTTTTGGTTTCAAATGGGCCATAAGGAAAGACCAACTAAAAGCACGTTATCATCTTGCGATTTTACACATGCCTTTTTTTGGGAAAATGGTAAAAGGTTTTAATACGTCACGATTCATTAGTACGCTCGCCATACTAAATTCAAGCGGCGTTCCTTTAGTTGAAGCCATGAAAATAGCAGGGCAAGTGGTGAGCAATGTGGTTATACAAGAGCGCTTAACCATTGCCTGCCAACAGGTAACCGAAGGCGGCAGCCTTCATCAGGCTCTTGCTCAAACTGAGATTTTCCCGCCCATGATGCTACACATGATCGCCAGTGGTGAGGCCAGCGGCGAACTTGACTCCATGCTGGAACGTACTGCAAAAACACAAGAGTCGGACTTACAAAACACCATTACAACACTTGTCAGTATGTTCGAGCCGATCATGCTACTTGTGATGGGCGGGGTAGTGGTGCTGATTGTAATCGCAATCATGCTGCCAATTTTAAATATGAATCAAATGATCGGATAACCAAAAGGGAAATAAAATGAAAAAACAATCAGGCTTTACGTTAATCGAAATTATGGTTGTACTCGCCATACTTGCTGGCTTAGTTGCCATGGTCGCACCCAATATTATTGGCGAAGCAGGTGCTGCACGAGTTAAAACAGCCAAAGCTGAAATGGCAAATATCTCCCAAGCTTTAGATATGTATAAGTTAGATAACTTTACCTACCCTTCTACCTCTCAAGGTCTTGAGGCGTTAGTTAGTAAACCATCTGGCAGTCCCGAGCCAAAAAACTACAAAGCCAATGGCTATATGAAAAAGCTGCCAATTGACCCTTGGGGTAATCCATATTTGTACTTTTCTAAATCCGGTAAATTTGAGCTAGTGTCTTTCGGCGCCGATGGCGAAGAAGGTGGCGAAGACGACGCAGCTGACATAAGCAGCAACGACTAATTACCCCATGACGCATCGTAACGCCGGCTTTACATTAATTGAGATACTAGTGGTGCTCGTCATCATTGCGGTACTGGTATCCATGGCCACCATCAATACATCCCATGATGGTCGTTACGATGATCTTAAGAATGAAAGTGAACGCATTAAATTCATACTGACCGCTGCGGCTGATGAGGCATTATTCCAAAATAAAAATTTGGGTTTACTGTTAAGTAAAACTGAAATGAGGCCTTATTTTTGGGAAGAAGATTTTGCTGCAACGAATGCAGTCCCAAATGTATCAGGCACACCGCAAGCTAAACCAAGAATATGGAAACCCTACGAGGGTCGGCATGTTAAGGCATATCAACTACCAGAGGATTATTCCTTTGAGCTCGCTATTGAAGGGCAAACTATTTCACTACCCTATACAATAAAAGAAGATGAAGAAAAGATTGAGCCTAATGCATTCTTATTTGCCTCTGGCGAGCAAACACCTCTCACACTTACGCTATCCATTGATGAATTCACCGCTACGGCTCGTGTAAGAGGCGATGGCTTGGGCCGCTATTATGCCGAGGTGATTCGTGAAGACGAATAAAGGTTTTACGTTACTTGAAGTGATGATCGCCTTAACGATTTTTGCGTTAATTGCGACAACATTATCGCAAGCCGCATCGATTACAGTGGACAATCAAATCCATATTGAAAGAAAACTATTAGCTACCTGGATCGCGGAAAACCAGATCATTGAGCTGCGTTCTGTTTCATTTAATGAGGTAGCAACAGGAAAAAAAGAAATTAATTTTGCAGATAGGGATTGGGTCATAAACACACAAGCTGCACCCAAAAAGAAATTTTCAGGCATGCAGATACCACTGGATGTAAAATCAGTGATCGTATCTGTAAGTCTAAAAGAATCACCCGATAGCCCGCTACAAACACTTACGGCCTATATTGCAAATGACTAAACAACACGGCTTTACATTATTAGAAGTGTTATTGGCTGTATCGATTACCGCTATGATCGGCATTGGTGCCAGTCAGCTCTTATCCAGCACGGTCAGCACCAAGAATGCCACCGATATACGGGCACAACAATTAAGAAATATTCAACGTATGGATTTCTGGCTTAAGCGAGATCTTTGGCAAATAGCAGGGCGTGTGACAAAAGACATCTATGGAAATGATGCCCCCATCATAACCACAGAAGAAGACTACGATATCGAATTCACTCACTCAGGACTTGCCGCATTACCGTTTGGTGATATAAAACGGTCGAATCTTCAGCGTGTCGCGTATGCAGTTCGCAGTCACGAAAGTGATTACTGCAAAGATGCTGTTAAAGGGCAAGATGAAAGTGAACAAGGACAGTGCCTTGTTAGAATATTCTGGCCTGTTTTAGATCTGGCACCTAATTCTGAACCCATTGTTCAGGTGGTACTTGATCAAATTGAAGAGGTTCGATTCTTTTTTAGAGGCCAGTTAATCGACCAACAAAACCCGATTAATAGTGTCATTATCAAAGACTGGCAAGAACAATGGCCAAGCCCTTATATGACCAATAATTTATTGGCAGATCTAGCGCAAATCAAAGTAGAAATTACCACTAAGCAGTTAGGTCAAATTGAAAGATGGTATGAGGTGCCTCGCTATGCATACACCCAACCATAATAAGCAGTCGGGTCTTGCCCTCATTACGGTACTTTTTATCTTTGCATTGGTTTCTATGCTGGCTATTTCTATGCAGCAACGCCAATCAATGGATATAGCTCAAGCATCCGTAACCTTTACGCAATCGCAAGCACAAATACTGGCCTTAAGCGCAGAGGATATTGCAAAAGCTGGCTTATCGCTAGATTTACAACAAGACATAAGCACCAATTCAGAAGTAGATTCTGCATCCGAGCTTTGGAANCAAGAGTTCAGCACAGAACTAGACNGTGCTAAGATTTTTGTTTCCATTCGTGATNTTCAGGGTTTNTTTAATATNAACTCGCTGGCACCTAATNCACCTAACCCNGCCGCNGCCCTTAATCGCTTTGAACGCTTGCTATCCGAGATCGATCCAATGATTAATACGGCTATTGCCACTAATGTTAAACACTGGCTNACNCAAGGGCATAGCACTAACTTTGATTATCAAAATCTAGAGCCACCTTATCGCGCATCAGAAATAGAATTTACTCACCCATCAGAATTAAAGCTCATTAAGGGTATGGATGATGAAACCTACAGAAAAATCGCCCCATACATTACAGCTTTACCAGCAAATGTAGCTTTAAATATTAATACGACACTCAAGGAAGTTTTAACTTCGTGGGATAGCAAACTCACAACGGCAGACAGTGATCTGTTAGTTCAAAAAAGCCACTCAGGTAAATGCGGGCAAGTAGAGTCCTACAAAAACACCGATGAGTTCTGGCAAACGTCAGAGATATCACAAGTCACAAACAAGCAAACAAATCCAAATGGCCAATGGAATCAGGCTGACTTTACGGTTAAAAGTGAGTATTTTAGTGTCATTATTCGAATTCAACTGGATGACCGAGACCTCGTTAGCGAGAGCATCATTCGTCGCAAACCGTCATCCAACACACAAAAAGGCTTTATAGGCGTGATTTACCGCGATTTATCTCTTACATATGAAGATATCCCCCTTCCAAAAACTGTGAACTGCTAACTATGACTCATTTGCATCTTTTAAATTCTCAATCTCACAGCCTTTGGAAAGTAGATCAGGGCGATATTCATGCCGCTGAATTAAATGAGGGTGAAGCGCTAGATGCTTTGATTCTCAATGGGCCAATATGCCAAGTTTTATCCGCACAAATGCCTGTGAAACAGTCACGACAAATCATTAAAGCCTTACCCTTTGCCCTAGAAGAGCAATTAGCAAACGAAATTGATCATAACCACATTCAGTTTCTTGGTCGCGAAGGTACCCAAGCTCACGCACTGGTATGCGACACCCATATAATGGAGACCCTAATACAGCAGTTTAATCCAGACAAACTCCTGTATTTACCTTTGTTATTGCCTCAAATAGAGCAGGGCATTTGTGTCTGCATTCTTGATGGCATGGCCAGCATTCGTTATTCAACGTATGGTGCAATGAATATCACCGCTGAGTTATTAACCCTCGCGCTTGAGAAGCTAAAAATCAAAGAAGATATGATCGTTGAGTTCTACGACCTGGATGATCAACATAATCTTTTGCCGCTTGAAATAGAAAACCTCGGTTACGAAGTACAACAACCTGAAAGAAAAGAACTCATCAATCACATTGAAAAGGCCAGTATTGGTTATCAGTGGAATTTACTAACAGGTGCATACGCGAAAAAGAAAGCACCCGTAAAAACCAAGCAGTCAAAATTAAAATCACCTTTATCCATTGCGGCTGCGCTTATTATTAGTGTGTTTTTTATTCAGCTTATACAGATGAAGCAATACCAACAAATGACCGAGCTTGTTAAAGACGCGTCCAAATCATTTTATGTGACCCTATTTCCCGGTGAAAATGTACGCAGCATACGCAGACAGTTTCGCGATAAACTGGAAGAAAGCGGCAGCGGGCCAGTCACCAGCGCTGGTTTTATTTCGATCTTAGCTGCCGCCACGAAAGACATCAGCACTAATTCAAATATTGAATGGGATGCAGTGCGCTTTACTCGCCAAAAGAATGAGCTAGAGGTTAATGTCATTGTCGACAACATTGCTCAGCTCGATAGCATCAAACAAAAAATGACCAGCAACGGTTTACTAGTGGATATTGCATCCGCAACCAATACGGGTAAGCGTATCAAAGGAGTATTAAAGGTGAGTAAAAATGGCTGATTCCATAGAAAACCTGAAACGTGATCTGCGCTTACAAGTTGAAAAAAGCAGTATCTATAAGACCTTTAATGATTGGTACTCTCAACTTGCTAGCAAAGATCAGCTCATTGTAAAAACGCTATCGGTTTGTGTATTGATTGCCCTAGTCGTGGCTTGGGTCTGGCAGCCTGTGATCAATGGCAAGCAACAAGCTATGAATCGCTATACGGCTGAAATGAATTTCCATAAGAAATTAAAAGAAAACGCTTACCTGTTTTCAAATGGGAGCCCACAGCAAGTGGCACGCGGTGGCTCCATATTGAGTACCGTTAATAACACAGCCAAAGTGAAAAATATCCAACTAAAACGTTTTGAACCTGAAGGCAAAACGGGTCTGCGAATCTGGCTTGACCAAGTAAACTTTAATTCGCTGATTGATTGGCTAGAGTTATTAGAAACGACTCGTGGAATTAAAGTTGAACAAATCTCAATCGATAAGGTCAACTCAGGCATCGTTAACGTAAGGGCAGTACTACAATCATGAGCGAATATCAGTATCATTTATTTGTAATAGGTGCAGGCTCAGCCGGTGTTCGTGCTAGCCGAATGGCAGCTGGCTTGGGTAAAAAAGTCGCAGTAGCAGAATCTCGCTACCTTGGCGGTACGTGTGTCAACGTAGGCTGCGTGCCTAAAAAGTTGTTCGTATATGCCAGCGAATTCCCTCAGCTTGCCCATGAAGCAGAAGGCTACGGCCTCGAAATAAACACTGAAAACTTCAACTGGCCAACTTTACGCGACAACAAAACCAAAGAAATAGAGCGTCTTAATGGCATTTACCAAAGACTGCTTGATAACGCCGGTGTAGAGACCATTATCGGGCACGCCAAAATGGTCGACGCACATACGGTCAACGTCAATGGCCAGAACTTCACCGCAGAGAAAATTCTGCTCGCAACAGGCGGCTGGCCAAGTGTTCCAGAAATCCCTGGCAAAGAGCACTTTGTTAATTCTAATGATTTTTTCTACATGGATGCCTTTCCAAGCCACGCAGTTGTTGTGGGCAGTGGGTATATATCCGTTGAATTTGCAGGCATTTTAAATGGCTTAGGCTGTGATACTTATATCGCATCTCGATCAGGTCAATTATTACGCGGATTTGATGAGAGTACGCGTGAGTTTGCACAATCAGAAATCTTAAAGAAGGGCATTTCTCTCATTGCCCATCAGCCAACCAGTATTACTAAAGAGAACGGCAAATTTACCGTGCGATTTGCAGACAATTCCAGTATTGAAACGGATATTGTAATTTGTGCAACCGGCCGTACACCTAATCTTGAAAACCTAGGAATAGATGATTTAGGAATCAAGCTTGATCCTAAAGGGTTTATTCAAGTAACCGAAACCTATCAGACAAACGTTAGTAGCATTTATGCGCTAGGCGACTTAATTGATACACCGCAATTAACACCAGTGGCGTTAGCAGAAGGCATGATGTTCTTAAAACAGCAGTATCAGGCTTATAACGGCACACTGGATTATGACAACATAGCGACCGCTGTGTTTAGCCAACCTAATTTAGCAACGGTCGGGCTGACCCAAGAGCTAGCAGTAGAAAAAGGGCATGATGTTGTCATTTTTGAAAGTGAATTTAGAGCGCTTAAACTCACCATGACACAGTCTACGGAGCG
The DNA here is from genome assembly GCA_002683575.1 of Bermanella sp. Taxonomy (GTDB): domain Bacteria; phylum Pseudomonadota; class Gammaproteobacteria; order Pseudomonadales; family Oceanobacteraceae; genus Bermanella. Next base: position 1,363 of record NYTP01000028.1, on the reverse strand, counting down.
CACCTATATGAAGTTGGTGGTTGATAAAACAACTGACAAAGTACTCGGTGCACATATGGTTGGTGAGCACGCAGCGGAGATCATTCAAGGCATTGCGATTGCCATTAAAGCGGGTGCTACAAAAGCAGTATTCGACGAGACCATGGGTATACATCCAAGCTCGGCTGAAGAGTTTGTTACAATGCGTACTGCGTCGAATTAACGGTTAAACATCCGCCAATCAAGTAGTACACATGGTGGCTGGTTATCTTTGTTCTCAAGATAGCCGGTCACAAAACTTAAGTTCAAAATAGCTTCGTTATCATCCACATCTAATTGCGCAGTGTAGTCCTGCTGGTAATATGTAACGATGTCACTGATAGCGTTAAGACGAACCGCAATCATTTTTCGCCCTGTATCGATATATAGCAAAATAGGGCGTGTAATATTCTCTAACCGATCCCGAGCGGCTTTAAATAGACCAATTAGTTTACCAAGAGTTCTATTTTTTTCATGCTCCAAAATAGAGATAGCCGATTCCAGCTTTCCCTCGTCTTTGAGCGTTAAAAGCTCATCTGCTAGCGCATGTAATCGCTTATGAGGTTCATCAAAATCCTTCATAATATCCGCAAGCAGCTCATCCTCAGGGCGGAATGTTAAATACCATTTCCCAAATTCACATTGATTATGGTCACGCGCCTTATTAAAGGGTTCACCGTTAAGCAATGATGCTTCAAGTGCAGAAAGCCACTGGATGTGATCGTTTTCGCGTTCTTTTAATATGGTCAGTAGTTTAATATTTTTTAGGTATTCAGCTTCGCAACCCATCAGCTGTGCAAAATCGTAAATTGGAACAGGCTTTCCTTGATAAGTCGTTACCTCCGCACCAAGGCTTGCGTTCACCTCTATACGAGTTGTTTTACGCTTGTCTTGCTCGATATAACGCACTTCACTCACGGGTGTGGCGTACTGGGTATCCGCAACAAAGAAGGTAATGACCTCGAGATAGTCATGATCAGCAAATAAAGCAGGGGCAAGCGTTTCGGCGTTTTCCATATTGGTACCAGGGCAAAGTAAGGGTTTTCCTTAATATTAGCCAAGGGTTGGATATATACAATTTCCGATAATTGTTATTATCGGAAGTACCAATATATGTGTAATTCACGTCCGCCACACAGAAAAAACACCTTTTGTTTACACCTCAACTCTTGCTATGTAAGCTTCACAGCCCCAAAACTACCAAGCAAGGCTGATTTAGTGCGAGTTGAGAAGTTTCAGCACCCAACCTTAGAAGGGGTTTTGCGCCCATCCCCTCGAAATTAACCTTAGTCTAAATTTTTAAGCTTTTTTCTAACTCTAATTACCGTACTTCGACTAACTCCAA
>NYTP01000027.1 GCA_002683575.1 Bermanella sp. | reverse complement strand
TTGTTTGACCTACCTGAACACCCCGACTTAGTGGACCAGCGTATTGGTCGTCTTGATCGAATTGGGCAAGGCAGTGATATATACATTCATATCCCTGTTCAATCGAATACAAAACAATCACGCTTGGCGGCTTTGTTTCATCACGGTTTCGATATGTTTAGTCAGCCCAATCCCGCTGCTTCCCCTATTTTTGAGGCATACGGCTATGAAATAGAAGAGATGCTAGAGTCAGGTGAAAATGCTGAAGCCATTATCATGCAAGCCCAGGAGGCTAGTCGTCAATTACTGGCTGAAATAGAGCAAGGTCGTGACCGCTTACTTGAGCAGCACTCGTTCCAAGAGGGCCGAATCAAAGGGCTTATTGAAGCCATTGATCATTCTGACAATAACAATCAAAACCTAAAAACTATTTTGTTGGATATTTTTGATAATGGCCATATCGAAACTGAGATAGCTAGCAATGACAATTTGATTGTAAGCCCTCAAGAAAATTGTCCGTTTTCGTTTATCAATAGCCTAAGAGATGAGAAAGCAACTATTACATTTAATCGTCAACAAGCATCCGTAAGAGAAGACTTAGAATTCATATCATGGGATCACCCTTGGATTCGAGGGGTTTTAGATGACCTTGAAGCCAGTGGCGATGCATTTACATCGTGTGCATTATTCGACAACCCCGAATATAAAAATGGTCAGATATTTATAGAGACACTTTATCAAGTAAAAGCGGAAGGCCCAGGTCGCTTGGAACTTAATAGGCAGCTAAACCCACAACTTCGCCATTATGTAATTAGTGAAGATTTAAAAAATGTAACACGACAAATCGACATTAATAAGATGCGCGAAGACCATGAATTACTTTCTAAGGATATGGCACGGGAAGTGATCGAAATGAAGCAGGCTAATATTGAAAATGCCGTAATCCTGAGTGAGAAGCTCGCTGCTCACACCTCAAAAGAAAATATTAATGATGCAATTTTAACTCTAGAGGAAAAAAGTAATCAGGAGCTTGCTCGTTATCAGTCTCTAGAGATTACACCTGGCAGTTACAATATGGAAATTGAAACCTTAAGCAAAAACACAAAAGAAGCTATGGAGCACCTTCAGGCAACTAAGCCGAAACTTCTTTCGTTATGTATTTGGATTAACTTTTCAAAGTAGAAACAAAAATGCCGCTAATATAGCGGCATTTTTTATCTTGTGTGCTTTTAGCTTGGCATTGAAAGTGGCTTTTCAGATACAATAATGCCGTTATTATCAGCATAAATAAACTGACCTGGGCGAATATCAACACCTGCAAATTTAACTGCTACATTCATTTCACCAATGCCTTTTTTCTCAGTCTTACGAGGATTGGTTGCAAGCGCTTGAACACCAAGATTGGTTTCCATAATGACATCTACATCACGAATACAGCCGTAAATAACAATACCCTCCCAACCATTTTTAGCCGCTTTTTCTGCCAGCATGTCGCCAAGAAGAGCGTTACGCATGGAACCGCCACCATCGACAACCATTACTTTGCCTGCTCCAGGTTTGTCGACATGTTCTTTTACTAGCGAGTTATCCTCATGGCACTTAATGGTTACCACTTCACCACCAAAAGATTCACGACCGCCATAATTATTAAACATTGGCTCCAGAACTTCTACCTCTGGATATTCATCACAAAGATCTGGGGTGATGTAATGTGTCATTATACTTTCTCCTGTTTGTTTTCTTTGAGTGTCTTTAGCCAGTTTATTAATAATGGCCATACTTCTTGTTCAGCCTGTTCACTTTTCACCATCTTGCCATGGGTGTAATCCATTGAAAAACCCTTATTACGGGCAAGTAAATGAAATGACTTAATCCCGGAAAAGCCATTGAGTAATTTTTCACAATGCTTGGCCGGGTCTCCTTTGTCATTTTTAGCGGCAAAAGCGATAACAGGTAAACTGATATCTTGTAAGGCTTTCCAGTAGGAAACGCCTTTTGTTGATTTCCAGCGGGTTAGCCAGCCTGCCCAGCGAATATACTCTTGGCCAATTCCTCGGGGCTCTGCTTCAGGTCCAAACTTAGAGCTAATAATGTATTTCTTTGTTTGCAACCAAAGCTTAGAAATGGTTTTGATAAAAGGCAGGTAAATAGCCAGTGGGTAGCGAGAAACTTGACTGCCAAATAATGCAACTGAGACTATCTGGCTTTGAATTAGATGTCTGCCCGCTAGAGCGGTAGCAATACAAACTCCACCACTTGAATGCCCGACCCAGACAGCTTTTTGCTGGGTCTGCTCAAATACAAATGCTTGTATTGCAGGTAGATCGTATTCAGCATACAACTCTAGTGAGTTCTTTAAAAAAACATTATTTTCAGGGCTGTCACCATGCCCTCTGAATTCAAGCATCCAGGGATCAAAACCATTCTCAAGTAATAAACGTGCCGCGCCATGTAAGTGGCTATCCAGCCAAATGCCTTTATTAGAAAAAGCACCGTGTATCAGAATGATTGGGGTTCCACGATTGCTTCGATTTTTTTCATAATAACCCAAGCGCGAAAGTGCAACTTGGGCAGTCGGATCAGGGCTGTTATTTGGTTTAAGTAAATAGGTGTCTTCTATAAATTCAGAAGACAAAACCTCTGCCCGCATTAATGCAACGGGAAATAAGGAACTACTGCTTTTCATTAAATACCTTACTGTGTTTTATCGGCTAAATAAAACCATGTATCCAGAACAGAGTCTGGATTTAAAGAAACACTATCAATGCCCTCATCCATGAGCCACTTGGCAAAGTCAGGGTGATCGCTTGGTCCTTGGCCGCATATACCTATGTATTTATTTTGTTTTTTACAGGCTGAAATCGCCATATGCATTAACTGGCGTATGGCATCGTTACGCTCATCAAACAGGTGAGCAATCACGCCTGAATCTCGATCCAGTCCTAAGGTTAGTTGAGTTAAATCGTTGGAGCCAATAGACAGTCCATCAAAATATTCAAGAAATTGATCCGCTAATAAAGCATTGGCTGGTAGCTCGCACATCATGATCAATCGCAGTCCATTCTCACCGCGTTTCAATCCATTTGTGGACAAAAGATCAACCACTTGCTTTGCCTCACCAACGGTTCGAACAAAAGGCACCATCACTTCTACATTGGATAGTCCCATTTCTTCGCGTACTTTTTTGATGGCGCGGCACTCTAATTCAAAACAGTCTCGAAATGATTTACTGATATAACGGGCTGCACCCCTGAAACCCAGCATAGGGTTTTCTTCTTCAGGCTCGTATAAGCGACCGCCGATCAGGTTGGCGTATTCATTGGATTTAAAATCAGATAGNCGCACGATGACCTTTTTAGGNTAAAAAGCAGCGGCAAGAGTACTAATGCCTTCAACTAACTTCTCAACATAGAAATCAATAGGTGAAGCATAGCCAGCAATGCGACGCTCTACCGTGGTTTTTACTTCTTCAGGTAGTTCGTTGAAATTTAATAACGCCTTAGGGTGCACGCCAATCATGCGATTGATAATAAATTCTAGTCGGGCTAGCCCCACTCCTTCATTTGGCAAACCCTGAAAGTCAAATGCCCGATCAGGGTTGCCCACATTCATCATGATTTTAAAAGGGAGCTCAGGCATCGTACCTACAGAGTTGGTCTTATGTTCAAACTCAAGTGCACCATCATAAATAAAACCAGTATCACCTTCAGCGCATGATACTGTTACCTGCTGACCGTTCATTAGCTCGTCCGTTGCATCACCACACCCAACAACGGCGGGAATACCAAGCTCGCGTGCAATTATAGCCGCATGACAAGTTCGCCCGCCTCTATTGGTCACGATGGCGCTGGCTTTTTTCATGATGGGTTCCCAGTCTGGGTCCGTCATATCGGCTACGAGGATGTCACCTTCGTTAATATCCTGCATTTGATCCACATTTCTGAGGACCTTGACTGGTCCGCGGCCAATACGGTGACCAACACTGCGCCCCTCGCATAGGACCTTACCCGTCTCTTTAAGAATGTAACGTTCCATGACATTTTTACTGGTACGACTTTTAACAGTCTCGGGGCGGGCTTGGACTATGTAAATTTGGCCATTTTGCCCATCTTTTGCCCATTCAATATCCATCGGGCGCTGGTAATGCTGTTCAATAATCAAAGCTTGCTTGGCAAGTGCATTAATATCGTCATCATTAATACTAAATTTAAAACGCTCTTCTCGATCTACTCGAACAGTTTCAACCGGTGAAGTTGAACTATCATCTTGGCTATATACCATCTTAACGGCTTTCGCACCTAGATTACGGCGCAAGATCGCAGGTCTTCCTTCAGAGAGGGATTTTTTATGAACGTAGAATTCGTCCGGGTTAACGGCCCCCTGCACCACTGTTTCGCCTAAGCCGTAGGCACTAGTAATGAATACCACTTGGTCAAAGCCTGACTCTGTATCTAAAGTAAACATCACACCAGCAGAACCACTTTCACTTCTTACCATGCGCTGAATGCCAACAGAAAGCGCTACATCTAAATGCTCATACCCTTGGTGGGCGCGATAACTGATTGCTCGGTCGTTATATAAAGAGGCAAATACTTCTTTAACGGCGTGCAATACAGCATCTTCACCCACAACATTTAAAAAGGTCTCTTGTTGGCCTGCAAAAGAGGCATCAGGCAAATCTTCAGCTGTGGCTGATGAACGAACGGCTACAGAAATTTGATTATCATCACCTTGAAGCTTTGATAATGATAATTTTATCGCTTCTTCCAATGATGCCGGTAACGGTGTGTTGAGAATCAGAGATCTGATTTGCTCACCTGCTGAGCTTAAGTCTGAAAGTGAACCATCTTTAATGCTGGATAATAATTGCGCAATCTTCGATTGGAGGTCATCCTGCTCAAGAAATAAACGAAATGCATCAGCTGTAGTGGCAAAACCATTGGGGACATTCACGCCAGTAGAAGATAAATTACTAATCATCTCACCTAGTGAGGCGTTTTTACCGCCGACCTTATCGACATCCGACATACCCAGCTGATCGAACCAAATAACGTGATTATTCAAGCTTACCTCCCATGAAACCTAGTGCGCGACACGTCGATATAGTACTCTAATTCTAGATACTATTCACAAAGTTGTTAAAATTTATGAAACGACAAGCTTTTTTTATATCCGATGGCACTGGCATTACAGCAGAGACACTTGGACACAGCTTATTAGCGCAATTTGAAAGTATAGAATTTGAACAGGTCACCCTACCGTATATCGACTCTATCACCAAAGCTCAAGAGGTTGTAACGCGCCTAAACGACTTAGCTCAAGCCGGAAGTAGACCAATCGTATTTGATACCATTGTTAATCAAGATATCCGTGATGAAATATCTAAGGCGGATGCTTTTAAGGTTGATATATTTGCAACCTTTTTGGCTCCCCTAGAAAAAGAGTTAAATATGGGGTCTAGCTATACAGTGGGTAAATCCCATGTTGGCGGTGACAATAAAAGTTATTTAGCTCGAATCGATGCCGTCAATTTCGCACTGGACAATGATGATGGCAGCAAAATTAAACATTACGACAAAGCAGATATTATTTTAGTTGGTGTATCACGTTCAGGTAAAACACCAAGCTGCCTTTACCTAGCACTGCAATTTGGCATTAAGGCGGCGAACTATCCGCTTACGGAGGAAGACTTAGGTAACGGAGATCTACCAAAAGCACTCCAAGCTCACAAGCATAAACTTTTCGGCTTAACTATTGATCCAGAAAGGCTCGCAGCTATTCGAAATGAGCGAAAAGCAAATAGTCGATACGCGTCATTAAATCAATGTTATTACGAAACGGAAGAAGTTGAGATGTTGTTTCAAAGAATGAATATTCCTTTTCTAACAACAACGGATTTGTCAGTTGAAGAAATATCAACACGCATTATGGTTGATACAAAGTTAAACAGAAGAGCCTAGCTTTATTTCACCTTGGTAAAGACTAGGCTGCCTAGGTTACTTTGCTTAATCAGCTTACCCTCAGCTTCAAATACACCAGACTGAGGGTTAGGTAGCAATAAAAGATACTTCGTATCAGGCGGGATATCCAAAACGCCATAAACAAAGCCATAGCCATGCCATGACTCCTCTTCCCTAAACTCAAAAGGGTTATCAAAACTGAAGTTTTGATTAAAGCTTTTCGTTAGAGGTATGATTCTTGGCATGGCAACGGTATCATTTTTAATGAAGCTTTTAATATCAATTCGCTCAATTGGACTTAAAAACTCAAGAAGTGCGTAGTCGGTTTCGGCTGCATCGCTGTATTGATAATAACGAGCCAAGCTTATCGAAATACCATCAATATCATCAAAGCTAACTTGTGTCCCTTCTCTAAAAACCTTGAAACTTTTCGAAAGCGTACTTTCTGGCGCTATTGAAACGGGCTTAGGTTCTTGTTGAGATATGGACTCCTGCCTTACTATTTGTGCTCCGCTCGGCTCTTGCCAGGCATACAATTTCTCATTATTTAATTTTTTGTCGACTTCCTGTGATGGTGTGAAGTCATTTGGATCAAAACTATTGTCACCTTGATTGAGGTTGTCAGGACTTGTGGCTACCTGTTCTTTCTTGGCTGCTGCAGGTTGTTTTTTTATGGTTCTAATTTGCCCCGTTTCATCCACCCAAGTATAAAAATCAGTGTCACCTTGCTGCATATTTTGGCAAGCAGCAAGATGTAAAAACGTAAGAATAATAAAAAGATAGCGCATCAAAATTTAGTTCTAAATGTAATGCCGGCTGCAGCTACCGTTAATTTGGTCTCCACATCTAAACCTGGATATGGATTAGCTACAATGCAGGTCAGGCAATCTTGGTTGAGTGAGCCACTTGGCTCGTCTGCTGGTATGGACTCTTGGCTTTTTAAGAAAGATAAGGATACATCAATATCGGTATCCAGATCCCAGCGATAACCAAACCCAAGGCCATACATGGGTGCAAAACCTAAAGGCGCCATAACATTTCGACGATTTGTTGGTATCGAGGTAGTACGTGGTTCATAACCAATACGTGCTTTCAAGCGAGAACTCATTTGGTATTCAATACCAAAACCAAAACTCCAAACACTTTTATAATTAAGATACTGTCTTAGTGTATTGCCCGTCACTTCGCCAGGTGCAAGAATCTTAGCAGCATTCAAAAAGTCTAATTGACGATCAAATTCGAAGTAAAAAGAATCCCACTCGTCATAATCTGTCCAACCTGCATCGATATTAAACTGTAACTTATCAAAGAAGCGGAACTTAAACCCTGTTTGGAAATGCTGTGGGTATGTGAACTCAGTTGTAACGTAACCCGTTTCTTTGCTAACACCTGATGGTAGCTGAAACATTGCACCAATGATGGCACCAAAGATAGACCCGCGAAAACCACTGAAAAACCCAGAGAAGTCCCTTGAGTAGTCCATTTCAAACTCACCGCTTAACTGGTCTGTCGCCTCACTTTGATAAGCCATGCCCCATGCAAACCAATCCGTTGGTTCCCACAAAAGACCAAGGTTATATGACAGTGACATGGAATTTTCTAACTGCATGCTAAGTGTGCCAATATCCCGATAAGGGCCAACGCGGCCACCGCATAATGAAATAAAAGGCACCAGTGGATCATTACCGCCACCACCTTCTTCGCAACCAAAAGCATCTTGGAGCATTTCAGTAGCGGCCATGATTAAGTTAACACCGCGCGCATCCTGCTCAATAGCAAAACCTTGGTGGGATAATAAAAAACCTGCGCCTAATGAGAGCTCGTCATTTACCTTGTAACCAAAAGACGGTGACAGATAAGTCATGCGTTGCATGGCGAGTTGCTTAGCTTGATAGCGCCCAGGATTATCGACACCCTCTTTTACGAAGCCAGCAACCATCGGCATATAGGTCGCTGTAGCAAAGGTAAACTTAGAGCCTGGCGGATTAATAGAAATGCCAGCTGATGGCAGCGCAAGTACGGGAAGGTGCAAAGGAAAAATACCTACACCGGGTATATAAGCACCTGCAATGGCTTCACTCTTTTGACCAATAACGGGGTCATCCTCAAAGTTTAACAACTCGCCATCGCCATCATAATCTTCAGGTAGATTAAACGTTGCTTCGGACTTCAAAATAACATTTAAAATGCTTACGCCAATTTGGCGTCCTTCTAATTTTGTAAGACCTGCAGGATTATAGTGAATAGATGCCATACCCGGTGGGTCAGCTGTAACAGCATTGCCCAATGAAAGCGCTTTAGGATCAATTAACATTGATTGACCTAATTGGGCATTAGAGAGACTGCTAAACAAAAGGAAAACTAAAACAAAAATACTCTTCATAACAACCGCCACAATTAAGAAGAGCTAGATGATTTGGCTTTTAAACCATTTACATCAATTGGCAGAGATAAAGATAAAATCATATCCGGCGCATCATCCGTCATACCAAAGCCAACACCAATATTGGTAATTGTTTTTGGTGATACTCGTATACCAAGACTAATATTAAAAAGGCCTGTCATCGAAGCTGCACTTTCGACATCGGAAAAGGTACCGGTGCTATTTCGAAATACATAAGTGGATTTATTTGTATAGCTGCCTTGAAATGACATACTCATAGAAACATCATAAGAAAGAGAGTATGCAAAACCGCCAGAAAAGGATGCTGTTAAACCCGGTTTAACTTCCATTAGAAGTGCACCACTACGTGGCTGATTTACATCTTTTTCTGGAATGGCGTATGACACACTGCCTGATCCAAATAACATTACAGGGTCAACAACTTTTGACATGGAAAGACCACCAGATAGAGAATAATATCCACTACCGGTTGGTAAGGTTTTTGAACCTACAGTTTTAAATGGGCTTGATCCTGTTTTAGTTTTGAATGAGCCTGTAACTGTTTTACTTAGTTCACCCGGCACATAGGCGTATGGCTGCCATCGAGCATTAATTGACACATCACCAAGACCAGATGCACTTTGAGTTTCAACAGAGTCATACTTTACGACTAGGGGAACAGTAATCCCAAGTGTAAGGTTGTTCTCGTAACCATAATCAAAATTAAAATTATTCGATAAATTATGACTTGCAGATGGGTTTACATCGAACGCTCGTACTTGACCATTTTGAATATCTACGTCTAGACGCTGGTCAGCAACATAGCTATAGCTCATATTAAAGCCAAGAGAAGTTTGGCCTTCTTTCATTAAGGAATAGCTATTTTCAGTTGCCTCAAACACCTCTTCAAGACTTTTTTCTTGGCTTGCATCACCTTCTTGCTGAGAAAGGGCTTCCCTAGCGCTAGAAACATCCGCACTTGTATTTTGAGCTATAAAAGCAGCCAGTAATAATAAATATTTCGCGTTCACTTAAACCACCATGTTCTTTTTATTATTTTCTCTTGAAGCGAATGCTTTTTCTTATAAGAGAGTCCGTCTTAACTGTATTAACCAAAGAAGGGTCAAAGCCATCATCACCCGCAGCTCTTAGTTCTCCTTGATCATCCTCTTCCGCATCTTCTTCGCGATACCAATAAGCATTGTTCTTGCTCCGAGCAAGCCCATTACTTACCTCGGCAGCCTCACGAATATGGTCAGCAGGGAAAAAATCTCTAAAATCTCTGAACGCCATCTGCGTGAATGTACGCTCATCAATGATTCTTAAATCTTCATCTCTTATTTCAAGACCGCCAACCGGCTTATGCCCGTTTGGGAATACAATAAATAGTACATTGCGATCCCATATTTCCATGAAGCGATTGAGTGTGAAGCTGATGTTACCAAGAGATGGGTCAGCAACAAATACATGGCCTTTTTTTACACCTCGAATAACCACAAAGTGCTTAAAGCCAGCGTACTCTATGGGAGCTATTGCTGGGTGATCAAGTTTAATTAAGTCTTCTTTTTCTGCCCTAAAGCCACCAGATGGGTGCCCCAAGGCCGTTACTAGGCGCTTCATATCGAGTAAGGAAAAACCTCGACGTTCAACAATTTTCTCAGAGTCTCCGAATTGAAGTAGCCCTTCCATCACTTGTCGCTCTTGGAAGTTACGCCCTAGATAAAAATCGAGTAATGTGGTCAGAGCAGCTGATCCGCAACTATAGTCATAAGCTTGGCGAACAACATTGTTGTAGCGAAACTCAGAGAGTGGCTCAATGAATTCTTTTTGATGAGTACTTTGTGCGCCATAACCAGTTTCATAGTACACAATACCTTTTGGCTGAGACTCCACCTCTAGGAACTCAGTTATCATTGTGTAGCTAATTATGGAAGCAAGCAGAAAAACCAACATGGATATTTTAGGCCTAACTTATTATTTTTGTTATTTTGGTCAGTTACTCATTGTTACATTAATTAACTTATTAGGCCATACGTCACTTAGTGGTCTATCGACAAATAAAGCCTTGATTGAATAAATATCAAACACTTGGCTTACTTTTATAGCACTCATGTACAACTGGATGGCGGATTACTACCAATACCCTATCTATAAATGCCTTCTGATATTAAAATAGAAATACTTACTGGCAGGCTACAATGAATTTCTCAATAACCACTCTTCCTTATTTAAATGACTCCCATAGGCTTCTGTGTACTTTAAAGCCTCTTTCAAACATGGTTGCTCTTGAAAGCTCAAACTTTGATCACCCTGAAGGGCGTTGGAGTATTATTAGCGCAGCTCCCAACGAATTGATCAAGTTAGAGCACAAGCACGATTTTAAATCGGCTATTCGTAATCTTAATTCATTGAGGGATAAACTACCGTCTATAGAATCCACCCTGCCATTTACAGGTGGACTGATTGGGCATATTAGCTATGACCTTGGTATTTCTGATAGCCCGCAAGCTAGTATGCCAAATTATCGCTCTCAACCCTTTCTGCTATGTGGCTTATATACATGGGCTTACTTAATTGATCACCACTTGAAGCAATCATACCTTGTTCATTGGTCTGAGGTATCTGAGCATAGCAAGGAATTCCTAGTATCCCTGTTCAATAATTCACTGGGCAGCTCTCAGTCACATTTAAATAATTTTAAGCTATCCACCCCTTTTAAAGCTCTCTGGAATAAAGAGCAATACAAAATCAAAATTGAGCGAATACTTGATTATATTTTGAGCGGCGACACCTATCAGGTGAATTTAGCGCAATCATTTAAAGCTACATACACAGGCTCACCACTAGAGGCTTATACAAAAATTAAGGCACGCGCTAAGGTACCTTTTGCTAGTTATTTTGAATCAGGCAATTGGTGTTTTGCGAGCGCGTCCCCCGAGCTATTTTTGCGCTGCTCAAACAATGAAGTCATAACAAAGCCGATAAAAGGAACCCGGCCTAGGCATAGCGACCCAGTAAAGGATGAACAAGAACGATCTGAGCTTATGCAGAGCACCAAAGATAGAGCTGAAAATTTAATGATCGTTGATTTACTGCGCAACGATCTAAGTAAAAACAGTCAGAATATCAAAGTGGACGAATTATTTGCAATTGAATCATTCAGCACGGTACATCACTTGGTCAGTACAATTGCCGCCGATATTTCAGGTAAAGACCCAGTGAAATTATTAATGGATGCATTTCCTGGTGGCTCCATTACCGGGGCGCCTAAAAAACGCTCCATGGAAATAATTTCAGAGCTTGAGCAGGTTCCTAGAAGTTTTTACTGCGGCAGTAGCTTTTATTTTTCTAGCAATAATATGATGAGTTCAAACATACTGATTAGAGGATTTTTATTCGAAAATAACGAGGTGACGTGCTGGGCAGGAGGAGGAATTGTAGCTGATTCAAAATGGGAAGATGAGTACCAAGAGAGCTTGGATAAAATATCCAAGCTCATGCAGGCTATCTCTTAAGTCAAAGATAGCTTGCGATTACTGGCCTTTAAGAATTGCTCCTTAAGTTCAGCATACTCATGTACAGCAGGGAACTGAGGGAATTCATCAATCACATTCTGAGGTGATTTAAACAGAATGCCAGCTTCCGCCTGTTTAAGCATAGTGGTGTCGTTATAAGAATCACCTGCAGCTATGCAGCGGTAATTTAACAACTGAAATGCACGGATAGACTGACGCTTAGGGTCTACTTGGCGCAATTTATAATCAGTAATATACCCTTCTTCGCTTACTTCTAGCTTATGGCAAAATAAAGTTGGGAATCCAAGTTGTCGCATAAGCGGCTGTGCAAATTCATAAAATGTATCCGACAGAATCACCACTTGAAAGCGCTCACGCAACCAATCGATAAATTCTTTTGCCCCTTCAAGAGGCGATAGCGTGGCTATTACTTCTTGAATGTCATCTATTTTTAGATTGTTATCCGCTAGGATTTTAAGACGCTGTTTCATTAATACGTCATAGTCAGGAATATCACGAGTGGTTGCTTTAAGCTCTTCAATGCCGGTTTTATTGGCAAATTCGATCCAAATCTCTGGGATTAACACCCCTTCTAGGTCAAGACAGGCTAACTCCACGCTTTAAACTCCTAAGTACGTAAAAAGGCGCTACTCTATCTTCATTAGCCAAGCCATTCAATCGCATAATGCGCTTTATCTTATAAGCTATGATTATTAAATTATTCTTAATAATTATTTTTTAGCATATCTGGAATCTGCTAACCTTATCTTAATAATATAAAGAGTCCTTATTTATGACATTTACTCCACCAGAAATAGAAGCCCTAGATAAAGAGCTCTCAACCAAGCAGCCTAAAGAAATTATAAAGCACGCCTTGAGCCAGTTCGACAATATCGCCATTTCATTCAGTGGTGCAGAGGATGTTGTTTTGATCGACCTAGCGTTAAAAGCTAAAAAGGACATTCGCGTATTCAGCTTGGATACTGGCCGCCTTCACCCAGAAACCTATGTCTTTATAGATCAAGTCAGAAAACATTATGGGATTGAGATAGAGCTAATCAGTCCAATGCATACAGAGCTAGAGCCTTTTGTTAAAGAAAAAGGGTTGTTTAGTTTTTATGAGGATGGGCACAATGAGTGCTGCGCTGTTCGAAAGATTAACCCGCTAAAGCGCAAAGTCAAAACATTGGATGCATGGATTACCGGGCAAAGAAAAGATCAAAGTCCGGGTACTCGCACCTCAATTCCAACCTTTCAGCTGGATGCATTTGAGGGGCAAAATGGGGATCTATACAAGTTTAACCCCTTAGCAAACTGGAGCTCTGAAGACGTTTGGAATTACATTAAGATGTTTGACGTGCCTTATAATCCACTTCACGCTCAGGGTTATATCAGTATTGGCTGTCAACCCTGCACCCGCCCTGTTCTGCCAAATCAACATGAACGCGAAGGACGCTGGTGGTGGGAAAACGATGGCGGAAAAGAGTGTGGCCTGCATGCAAGCAACATTATTTCAAAAACCTAGCATATGAAACTCCCAGTCTAGCGACTGGGAAGCTCGATCCCTGAAAACATTTCCTCTAATTCAGACTTGCTGTGGCACTGAGTTGCTTTTTCAATTGTGGCCTTATCGAGGTGAGGTGCAAATCGAGCAACAAAGTCACACATAAAACCTCTTAGGAAGGTACCTTTTCTAAACCCAATTCTTGTGACACTGTCATTAAATAAGTGGCTTGCATCAATGGCTACAAGATCACTGTCTTTTTCAGGATCAATTGCCATGCTTGCCACAATCCCTACTCCTAGGCCTAGACGTACATAGGTTTTAATAACATCGGCATCAGCCGCTGTGAATACAACCTTAGGGGTTAAGCCTTTATCCTTAAATGCTTCATCTAAACGAGAACGACCAGTGAAGCCGAAGACATAAGTAACTAATGGAAAAGTTGCTACTTCTTCAAGGGTGGGTTTTGCTCGCTGAGCTAAAGGGTGGGTCTTGGGAACGAGAATACTTCGATTCCAGCGGTAACATGGCATCATAATTAAGTCATTAAAATGATCCATTGCCTCTGTCGCAATGGCAAAGTCAACCGTACCATTTGCAGCCATCTCAGCTATCTGGGTTGGGGTTCCCTGATGCATGTGCAGGGAAACATCTGGAAATTGAGTAATAAAATCTTGAATAATACCAGGCAATGCATAGCGTGCCTGAGTATGCGTGGTTGCTATAGATAAACTTCCTTTGTTTTCATTACTGAACTCTTGGGCTACCTGTTTGATACTTTCTACTTTTCTCAGGATTTCACCAGAAACCTTAAGAATCGCCTCGCCAGCGGGGGTAACACGAGTTAAGTGCTTGCCGCTTCGAGCGAAAATCTCCACCCCAAGCTCATCTTCTAACAGACGAATTTGTTTGCTGATCCCAGGTTGAGACGTATACAGCACTTGAGCCGTAGCAGACACATTGAGATCATGGTGCGCCACTTCCCAGATGTAGCGCAATTGTTGTAGCTTCATAAGCCCTCCAGGCTAACACGACCCTACTACCCGTTAATTGGTTATAAAAATATAAGTAAATATTCTTTTCCAGAATAGATCGAATTCTATAGATTTACCAGCTAACTTCTTAAACTGTATGTTATAAGCATAGACTATATTTATGGAATTTCTGTTATATGTAATGTCAGGTGCCCTTGTGGGGCTCGTTGTAGGTATTACTGGCATTGGCGGTGGGTCATTAATGACTCCCCTGCTCCTACTATTTGGCATTCCGCCACATATCGCGGTTGGCACCGACCTTTTATATGCGGCCATTACCAAAGCTAGCGGGGTCGTCGCTCACCACAAACAAAAAACGATTAACTGGACCATCACTTTATTAATGGTAGCCGGAAGTATTCCCAGCGCCATACTAACCGGTATAATTTTAAGCGCCTTTTTTGACGATTATCAACACTACACGGGGATTATAACGAGTTGCCTGGGCCTTATGTTGGTTATCACTGCCACATTGCTTTTGTTTCGAAAAAGATTACAGGTGTTTGCAGAGCGACAAGCCAACTTAAGTGGCACAAGCTGGCTTCAAAATAATCGCGCTGCATTAACCATTATAATGGGCATCATACTTGGAATATTTGTGACATTGACGTCAGTTGGTGCTGGTGCGATCGGGACCGTTGTTTTGTTGATTCTCTATCCTTACCTAAGATCGGTACAAATAGTCGGCACTGATTTAGCACACGCTGTACCTTTAACGCTTATCGGCGGACTTGTTCACCTGTCCTTAGGAAATGTCGATTACGCACTTCTTGGTGCACTCCTGCTGGGTTCCATTCCGGCGATACATTTCGGCACCAAAATTGGCTCTCATTTACCAGAGGCACTATTGAGAAATATCTTAGCGGGATTACTTCTATTTCTTGGTATTAAATATATGATCTTTTAGTTGTCTAACCTATCAAGGTCCCCAAGGTTCATCATGGGGACCATTAGCACAGGAATTGGAGAGAGCTGCATTACCTTAGTGACAACCGAACCCATTGGCCCCCCTTGAAACGCAGACTGGCCGTGGCTACCTAATACCAATATTTGACTGCCACCTTTCAAGGCTTGATTAATGATAGTTTGTGCAGGATGACCAAGCTCAACCATTACTTCACCTAGATCAACCGTTTTTAAAATATCCATATAGTCTTCTGTAATCGTCTGAATGACTTGACCTTTGATCTTACTAAGTACATCTGCAAGGCCCTGCTCTCTAAGGTAGCGGCGATCATTATCGGGCACATAGCTGTTTATAATGGACTCGGCAAACACCCCCATTGGTTCTATGACATGAATGATGTCCACTGTGGCTTGCATGCTGACAGCTATTTTCGACAACTGCCTCATTAAATATGGGCTGTATAACCCAAGGTCTGTTGAAAATAAAATTCGATTACTCATGGCGACCGCTTACTGCCAACGTTTAAAATAAGCATAGCAGGTGAAAACCTGTCTATACTTTCATTTGAACCCAACAGGAGGTGATTATGAGTGACAAAATGCTAAGTCTGGCTGAGGCAAGCAGCCTTTTAAATGTCAGCGAGGTAACGGTTAAGCGCTGGGCTAGAGAGCACTTATTAAAAAGTGTCAAAGAAGGGTCGGACCTATTATTTCCTGAGCCGGATGTGCTGAAATATAAAGAAATGAACGATAAATTTCGCAAATAGCATCAAAAGGCTTGTTTTTAACAGGCCTTTTTCAATTTTCTCCCCTTTTTTTCAATTACCCCTTTCAGTAGCCCAATCATGTGCTCTATTATTACGCCCTTTAATGCGAAAGCTTCGGAATAATAAGCAAAATGTCAGATAAACGCCTCGAAGACCTAAACATAGAAAGCACTCAGACCCTTATCACCCCTGAGCAGCTTAAGAAAGAACTCCCTATTTCTGATAAGGCGGTAGCCGCCGTTGAGCAAGGCCGACTTGCCGTCAGAAACATTCTTGACCGTAAAGATCCACGACTCTTTGTTGTGATTGGCCCTTGTTCTATCCATGACGTTCAAGCTGCCAAAGAATATGCCCAAAGGCTGAAGGTACTTAGCGAAAAGGTTAGCGACAGCATCTTAATAGTAATGCGTGTTTATTTTGAAAAGCCACGGACTACCGTTGGCTGGAAAGGGTTAATTAATGATCCATATCTTAATGACACTTTCAAGATAGAAGACGGCCTTAAGATTTCTCGAAAATTACTCATTGATTTGTCTGAACTCGGCTTACCACTGTCGACTGAAGCGCTTGACCCGATCTCCCCACAGTACCTGCAAGACTTAATCAGCTGGTCTGCAATTGGTGCGAGAACCACAGAGAGCCAAACTCACCGTGAGCTCGCTAGCGGCTTATCTTGTGCTGTAGGCTTTAAAAATGGCACCGACGGCAACTTAACCGTTGCAATCAACGCCATGCAGTCCACTGCAAACCCTCACCGCTTCCTGGGTATTAATGGTGACGGCCAGGTTGCTGTCGTAAAAACTAAGGGCAACCAATACGGTCACATGGTGCTTCGCGGCGGTGGCGGCAAGCCAAACTATGATTCTGTTAGCATCGCTCTGTGCGAGCAGGAGATGGAAAAAGCCAATGTGCAAAACAACATCATGGTTGATTGTTCTCACGCCAACTCCAACAAAGACCCTGCTCTTCAGCCATTAGTCATGGATAATGTGAGCAACCAAATTTTAGAAGGTAATAAGTCCATTGTTGGCCTAATGGTTGAGTCCCATCTTAAGTTTGGTAATCAAAGTATTCCTGCTAATTTAGATGATCTTGTTTATGGCCAATCCATTACTGACGGCTGTATCTCTTGGGATCAAACAGAGGAAGCCATCCTTAAAATGCATGAAAAACTAAAAGACATCCTACCTAAGCGATAACCAAATTGGGGTTGCCTAGCAACCCCGCTTCATTTTTGTGTTAGAATTTCGCGCTTTCAAAATTGAGCAATCAGAATGAATTCACCTCAAGTTGGCATTATCATGGGCTCGACCTCCGATTGGAGTACCATGGAAAAAGCAGAAGATGTACTAAAAAAGCTAGGTGTTAGCTACGAAGTAAAGGTTGTTTCTGCTCACAGAACCCCAGATTTGCTTTTCGAATACGCCCAGTCAGCTGCTGATCGCGGCATCCAAGTGATTATCGGTGGTGCTGGTGGCGCTGCACACCTGCCTGGCATGGTCGCTGCTAAGACCCACCTGCCTGTTTTTGGTGTTCCTGTGCAAAGTAAGGCGCTTAATGGCATCGACTCTTTACTGTCTATAGCACAAATGCCGGCGGGCATTGCTGTTGGCACATTGGCTATCGGACAAGCTGGGGCTGCGAATGCTGGTCTATTAGCCGCTCAGGTGGTTGCACTTCATGATGAGTCTGTCCGTGCTAAGCTAATTGAATTTCGTAGTAATCAAACTGATAAAGTTCTTTCAATTCCAGATCCTAGGGATGCGTAGTAAATGGCAGTAAAGCGTATTGGCGTGATTGGCTCAGGCCAACTTGGTCGCATGATGGCCTTAGCCGCAACACACCTTGATACTGAATTTGTTTTTTTTGATGAAGCAAGCGAATCACCTTGTTCAAATCTTGGCAAATCAATTCAACCTAGCTCAGATAACGCTTTAAAGGCATTCATCGAAAGTGTTGATGTGGTGACTTATGAAAGCGAAAACACAGATGCGACACTTGTCGATGACATCAATCAACAAGTCCCTGTGTATCCAAGTTCAATATCACTATTAAAAAGCCAGCATCGATTAACTGAAAAAAGCTTTTTTCAATCTATCGGCATTCAAACCGCTGATTTTCGCAAAGTTGAGAGCCTTGCAGACTTAACCTCAGCAGTTGAAGAGTTGGGCCTGCCGATCATCCTAAAGACCACACGCGAAGGATATGACGGCAAAGGCCAAGCTATGATCAAGGAAGCGTCTGACGTGGAAGCCGCTTGGCAAACACTTCAGGGCACTGAGTTGATCGCTGAGGCGTTCGTTCATTTTTCCAGAGAGCTTTCAGTGATTGCTGCTAGAAACGTAAAGGGTGACGTAGAAATCTACCCTCTTGCTGAAAATGACCACAGCGCCGGCATACTGCGCGTCTCAAGAGTGCCGGTAAAAGCACTTTCTGAACAAAAGCTCACCCAGGCGCGCCAATACATTACAACACTACTGAATGAGCTTAATCATGTAGGTGTATTAACGCTTGAGCTGTTTGATACTGACAGTGGATTGATCGCCAATGAGATGGCCCCACGCGTTCATAACTCCGGTCATTGGAGTATTGAAGGCGCTTACTGCAGCCAGTTTGAAAATCACATTCGAGCCATATGTGATATGCCATTAGGCAGCACTTCAGCACGTCAGGAATATGCAGCCATGATCAACATCATTGGCAAGCACGGTAATCAAGAAAGCGTACTTAAACAAGAAAACAGCTTTTATCATGCATATGGTAAATCGGAACGTTTAAACCGCAAGATAGGACACATCAATATTGTGGCTTCTAACGAAGCTGAAATTGAACGCACTATTAAGCAATACAGTGCCTTTGTTTCTGAATGCGGTGAGTAGCCAGCACTAAAGTCAGACATAAAAAAAGCCCGTCTGGGGCTTTTTTTATGTCTATACACTTCTAGTTACATGTAAGCATTGTCAGCTTGGGTATGATCCGTTACATCTCTTACCCCTTTGAGTTGAGGCAGTTTCTCTAACAGTGTTTTCTCAATGCCTTCTTTAAGTGTGACATCCACTGCACTACAGCCTTGACAGCCACCACCAAACTCAAGAATAGCTAGACCCTCTTCAGTGACTTCAACTAGCTTCACTTCGCCACCATGAGAAGCAAGGCCCGGGTTTACTTCGTTGTATAATATGTAAGTAATCTGTTCATCAAGCGGGCTATCGCTTGTTACTTTAGGCATTTTTGCATTAGGTGCTTTTATCGTTAGCTGGCCACCCATTTTGTCTTTTGCAAAATCAATCTTTGCATCTTCCATGTAAGGTACGCTTTGTTTATCTAAATAAACACGTAAGTCATCTAAATCCATGATTTCATCATTGGTATTCACTTCTTCAGGCTTACAATATGCCAGACAAGTTTCAGCATATGGCGTACCCGGTTGAGTGATGAATACGCGTACAGACATTCCTGGCACATTTTGCTTTGCCAGCAACTCAGCAAGATACTGTACAGCCGCATCAGTAATATTTAGCATTTCATACTCCGATCAAGTTTGGTTAATTTTACTGAGTTTTACACATAAAACCAATCCCTAGTTATTTAGTCAGGTATTATTTTATTTATATTGGTAAAATAAATAAGCATTATAAGAAATAAACCATTTTCTCGATATGTATCTTTTGCTATTGTCCGCCCAAATTTAATAATACAGCCATCAATGAATGGCAGTGATGAGAGCACTATGTACATATATGACAACTACGATCAGCGTATCGTAGATGAGCGTGTGGCTCAGTTTAAAAATCAGACAGAACGTTATCTTGCTGGTGAGTTGAGCGAAGAGCAGTTCCTGCCTTTACGCCTTCAAAATGGCCTCTATGTGCAACGCTACGCACCGATGCTTCGAGTCGCGGTTCCTTACGGCTTACTTTCTAGCGAACAAGTTAGAAAACTCGCCCATATTGCTCGCACCTACGACAAGGGTTATGCCCACATTAGTACTCGTACCAATGTTCAGTTCAATTGGCCTGAACTTAAAGATGTGCCTGAGATTCTAGCTGAACTTGCCACCGTTCAAATGCATGCCATTCAAACAAGCGGCAACTGTATCCGTAATACGACAACTGACCAGTTTGCAGGCGTTACACCGAATGAACTGCTTGACGCTCGCCCTTACTGCGAGATCATTCGCCAATGGTCAACCTTTCACCCTGAATTTGCATTCCTACCTCGTAAATTCAAGATTGCAGTAAACAGTCACATCACAGACGATCGCGCAGCAACCATGCTGCATGATATCGGTATTAAAATTGTGAAAAATGATTCTGGCGAAATTGGTTTTGCGGTTTATGTGGGCGGCGGTCTTGGTCGTACACCTATTGTTGCATCATTAGTTAAGGAGTTCCTGCCGGAGAAAGACCTGCTTACTTACTTGGATGCAGTATTGCGAGTCTACAACCTTAACGGTCGTCGCGATAACAAATACAAAGCCAGAATTAAAATCCTTGTTAAGGCCCTTGGCGTTGAAGCATTTGCTGAAAAAGTAGATGCAGAATGGCAGCACTTAAAAGACGGCCCTGGTACATTAACTCAAGAAGAGATTGATCGTATTAAAGGTCACTTTACTGCGCCTAATTATGAAACACTTGATGCAAGCTGTGAGATTCTTAACAAACAGCTTTCTGAAAACAAAGCATTTTCAAACTGGTACCAACGCAACGTCAGTGAACACAAAATCAATGGCTATGCCATTGTGACACTGACACTTAAGAAGTTAGGCACACCGCCTGGCGATATAACGGACAAGCAGTTAGATGTGGTTGCCGATCTTGCTGACCGCTATAGCTTTGGCGAAGTAAGAAACACTCACGAGCAAAACATCGTGCTAGCAGATGTTAAGCAAGATCAATTGTTTGAATTATGGCAGGAAGCTAAAGCGGGTGGGTTTGCCACGCCTAATCTAGGTCTTTTAACAGATATGATTTGCTGTCCGGGTGGCGATTTTTGTGCATTAGCAAATGCCAAGTCAATCCCTGTGGCTGAAGCTTTGCAAGCTAAGTTTGATGATCTAGATTACCTGCACGACCTTGGTGAGATCGACTTAAACATCTCAGGCTGCATGAACGCCTGTGGTCATCACCATATTGGCCACATTGGCGTGCTAGGCGTTGATAAAAAAGGAGAAGAGTTCTATCAAGTGTCTCTTGGCGGTGACTCCGGTCCGGATGCAACAATAGGTAAAATTCTGGGACCTTCCTTTGCACGTGAGCAAATGCCTGAAGTGATTGGCAAGGTATTAGACATCTATGTTGACTTACGCATCGACGGCGAGCGTTTTATTGATACCTACCGTCGTGTTGGACACAGTATTTTCAAGGAGCGCGTATATGCCAAGTCTAATTAATCAAACAAACAGCCTTGAAAACACTTGGCAAACCATCAGTGATTACAACGAAGCATTACCTGAAGGTAATATTCTAGTTGCTGCACAATACTGGCTTGATAACCAAGTTGCTCTTTGCGAACGTGGGAATGTATCCATTATCATAAGTGGCGATACCGACCTAGACGCGTTAGGCGCACACCTTAATAAATTTGAGGTCATTGCTGTCAGCTTTCCGGCTTTTGCTGACGGACGTGGCTATAGCCAGGCTCGACTACTCAAAGAGCGTTACAACTATCAAGGCGAAATTCGTGCTATTGGTGATGTATTGTTGGATCAACTACATTTCATGAAGCGCTGCGGTTTTGATACTTTCGATCTAAAGGATGGTCTTGAGGCTGAAAAAGCACTTCAGTTTTTTGATACCTTTAGTGACCCATACCAATTGGCATACGACGTCAAAACCCCTCTGTTTCGTCGAAAAGCTTAAGGCTCGGCACAAGATATAGCATTAACAGCCTCATCTTTGAGGCTGTTTTGTTTTCGCTTTACTCTTTAGCTTTTTTAGATCAGGCTTTAATAGCTTTGTTTAGGATCAAGCTATGGAACATACCCTATTCTTTTCTTTCTTTATTATCTTTAGTGGCGCCGCAATCCTTGCCACTCTCTCACTTTATACCCATCAGCCCATTATTGTTGCCTATGTTGCACTTGGCATTATCGCAGGGCCATCTGTCATGGGATGGGTAAACGATGCTGAGCAACTCAGTGAAATCTCCCACGTGGGCATTGTATTTCTATTGTTTTTATTAGGTTTAGATATGCAACCCAAAAGCCTCGTGCATGTGCTTAAAAAAGCAAGTCTCGTCGCTCTAGCTAGTTCTTGTGTATTTTTTGCAGTTGGTTATTTTGCGGCGCTTGGATTTGGCTTTACACAAGTTGAGGCTATCATCACGGGTGCCGCCTTAATGTTTTCAAGCACCATTATCGGCATCAAATTGCTGCCAACAACGGTTCTACATCATAAGCATATTGGTGAATTAATGGTCGGCCTGTTATTGCTGCAAGACATGCTGGCAATTATTGTATTGCTGGTAATCGGCAGTGCGTCATCAGGTGGCAATATGCAAGATTTTGCACTTACAGCGCTCGCCCTTCCCTGTCTTATTTTATTTGCATTTGCCTGTGTTCGGTTTGTTATTTTACCGCTTCTTGTTAAGTTCGATTTATTTCATGAGTACTTATTTTTAATGGCAATCGGCTGGTGTCTCGGGCTTGCAGAGCTTGGTGCGTATTTGGGTCTATCAAAAGAGATGGGAGCTTTTGTTGCAGGGATTACTCTGGCTACTCACCCTGTCGCACAATTCATGACTGAAAAGCTGAAGCCCATTCGTGATTTTTTTCTAGTCCTATTTTTCTTTACGCTCGGTGCAGGCTTCAAGTTACATGTGCTCGCGGATATATGGCTATATGCTTTGATTTTAAGTGCTTTAGTTCTAGCCATTAAACCAATCACATTTAAGCTACTTCTGAGGCAGCAGGCAGAGAAAAATGCGCTTTCTTGGGATATTGGCTTTCGTTTGGGCCAAATAAGTGAATTCTCACTGCTCATCACTTATTTGGCTATTGCTGCAAATTTACTGGGAGAAAACGCAGCGCATACAATTCAAGCAACGGCTGTGATTACGTTTATTGCTTCAACGTATATTGTAATATTCAAATACCCTAATCCCATTGCACCTTCAAGCAAGCTGCGCAGGGATTAACTCATTAATGAGCGAGGACGAATCGCCCAGAGATTTGCCCTTTCAACATAGCGGTCATGGTTTCAGTTAACTCATCCATTGATATCAACTTACATGTTGAAACAAGCTCTTCTAGGCGCCACTCATTACCAATTTTATCCCAAATTTCTTGTTTTCTGGACAAAGGCAGCTCAACAGAATCAACACCAAGTAGACTTACATCACGAAGAATAAAAGGAAAAACACTGGTCTTAAGTGTTGGTGAAGCCACTAGGCCACAACAAGCGATAGCACCCTGATAATCTATCGACTTCAATATTGTCGCAAGTACATCCCCTCCTGCTACATCAACGGCCCCAGAGTAGATGGGTTTTAGCATTGGGCGCTTTGACTCATCGATAAAGTCGCTTAACAAGACAACTTCTTTGGCTCCTAGCGATCTAAGGTAGTCTGTCTTATCGGCCTTAGATGACAAGGCATGTACGTCATAGCCAAGCTTGGTAAGTAAAAGAATGGCAATACTACCCACACCACCGGTGGCGCCGGACACCAAAACAGGCTTATCTCGACTTATTTCACTTTTAATGAGCTTATCGACACACAAAGCCGCAGTTAATCCAGCAGTCCCCCACGACATCGCTTCTTGCTCGCTAAAGCCATTAGGCAAATTAATAACCCAGCCGCTTGGCACGCGAATATATTGACCAAAACCACCGCTAGTATTCATTCCCAGGTCATATCCCGTCACCAATACCTTTGAACCAACTGGGAAAGCCGGATCAGATGATTCAACAACCTGGCCAGCTGCATCGATGCCAGGTGTGTGAGGAAAGGATTGAGTTACACCCTTGTTGCCTGAAAAAGACAATGCGTCCTTAAAATTAACAGAGGAATGACTAACCTTGATCAGCACATCCCCAGCGGGTAAATTTTCAGTGTTTAGAGCTTTAATCTGGGCGCTAAACTCACCAGTATCTGACTCAGAAACGACAAGGGCCTTATAATCCATCACTAACTCCTACATATACCATTTATGAAAGGCAAGTTTATTCAAGCCATGCTCAATAGCATTATTTAATGCAGATTGAGAACTTGCACCCAAGCGCTTAAGCAGTGGCTTTTTCTGTTCACTTGAGAGCATATATACATCAGCCTCTTTACAGCGTGATAAAAGATAGTCATCACTGGTACAAACCAGATCTACCAAGTTCTGCTTCAGTGCATCCTGTCCATACCAGACATCACCATTAGCAACACGCTCAATATCAACCGATGGGCGATGCTGATGAATAAAACCCTTAAACAATACATGGACATCTTTTAAGTCTTCACGAAACTTATCGCGAGCTTTGTCTGTATTCTCACCAAAAACCGTTAACGTGCGTTTATATTCGCCTGCGGTATGTACTTCAAAATCGATATCGTTCTTTTTAAGTAGGCGGTTAAAATTAGGTAGCTGAGCAATCACCCCTATTGAGCCAATAACTGCGAATGGTGCAGCGATGATTTTATCGGCCACCACGGCCATCATATAGCCACCACTTGCCGCTACTTTATCGACACAGATGGTCAAAGGAATGCCTTGGGCTTTAATTCGATCAAGTTGGGAGGCTGCATAGCCGTATTGGTGCACCATCCCCCCACCACTCTCGACATTAACAACGACCTCATCAACATGATCACCCATGCTCAGAAGAGCCGTAATTTCATCTTTTAATTGCTCGCTTTGGCTGGCTTTTATATCGCCATTAAAATTAAGTACATAAACTTTAGGTTTGTTTTCTTCAGTATCTGATTTTTCCGACTTTTTTTGCTCTTTCTTAAGGGCTTTTAGTTCAGCCTTGCTCAGTACAAGCGCCTGCAGGTTCTCTTTGGACTGCTTTAGCTTGTCATTTAAATATTTTACCTTAAGTTTTTCAGGTTTGGCCTTTTGCCCGGCACTAGCCACAAGGCCAATGATCATCGCCACTACAATTACAAATGTGATGGCTTTTGCTAAAAACAGCCCATAATCAGACAAAAATTCCACGATACTTCCTTAGATATAATGTTTCAGCAAGTGTAACCACTCTAAATCACTCACACTAGCCCTGCTTTATAAATCAGTCCCTTCTTGCCTTGAAAAATTCAAACAATCGTATGATTAGCAGTTGACACCTACTCCTGCCTTGCTTAGTCTGACAATATCTGTGCAACAATCAGATAAAAACCTGTCAGTTGAATCAGTACAGGCTACTTTACTTACATTTTACAAAGGATAACGATATGACTTCAGTTGCTGACATCATTGAACAAATGAAAGCAAAATTTAATGCTGATGCTGCTGCTGGCATGGAAAACGTATTCCAATTCAGCATCGAAGATGGTGATGATTTTTTCGTTGCTGTTAATGACGGCAACTTCGAAATCGGTAACGGTTCTCACGACGACCCATCTGTAACTCTAATCATGAGCACTGAAACGCTTGTGGGTATCATGACCGGTGAAACTGACGGCATGCAGGCATTTATGGCTGGACAGCTTCGTGCTGAAGGCGACATGATGCTAGCCACTAAGCTTGGCGAATTGTTCCCACAATAATCCAGCTTATTTGGCGCATAAAAAAAGGGGCTTAGGCCCCTTTTTTTATGCGCACTCATTAATCAATTCACAACTAACTACCAATCACCTAGAGCCTGCTTGGCCTGATCGTTCACGGCTGCCGCATCCAGGCCGTCATGAAAAAGCCTAACTTGGTAGATAGCACCATTTGCCATTGGCATATAGGTAGCGGAGCCATATTTGGCTTGTACAAAATTCAACCATTTTTTATTAGCGAACCAAGGCCAGGTATCAACTAACTGCTCTCCCAATAGATCATGCGCTGTACGCTGTGCTTGATTTTCTTGCTCTAGGGATAGAAAGCGTCCTGATAAGCGGTCTAATTTATATGCGGGTAAATCACCATCAATGAAAGCTGAAACCTTGATTAAACGAACATCCAGTTGCCACTGATCACCACTCACACGGAATAGCTTTTTTTTGTTTTCTCTATCTACTAGCTCCACATCAAACTCTTGCTCGCTTATTTGATTGAAGCGTAAGGTTGCAATAACCTGGCCTTCATCCACCGTTGTGTAGTGAATTAAATTAAACGCTACAACTGCACTTACTAACGTACAAATAACAGCAAGAAAACCAAAACTGCCTCGCAGCCATTTCATAAACCAGTCTTTGGAGAATAGCGTTTTTACAGAGACAAGTAGCATGGCCAGAGCAAGCAAAGCCAATAAACCCGCCAGTATCTGAACACCCATTACGCCACCTTATATCCTAGCTGAGCAATACTTTTGATTGCCAATGACAATATATCCTTTGCCGAAACATCAGACTGCGAAACGGTTTCTATGTAGTATTCGATACTGGTAAGCACGTCAGCAAGTACCTCAAGACGAGCCTCATCCGCTGGCTGATCACTATTCAGAACTCTCTCTTCAAGGTATCGAATAGACATTTTAATGATTTCGGCACACTGTAGCTCATTCAAGAAAATCAAAGCTCCTTTAACACCTACAAGTGCTTGCCCAATATTCGCCAAGTGTAATTTATCACTGGTATCAACGAAGGATGCAATCGCTCTTTTTGATACAGCGAGCCCAGAGTGTATTTCATCAAAGAGCACGATACGGGCCTCAAAATAATGCCCCGCCCCTATTATTTCTTGCTTAGAACTAACGGATGTTTGTCTTCCAAATTTGTCACTTGCCAACTCAACTTCAAGTAATGCATCTGCAATACCGGCCAATGCGATCACCTTCTGTTCATTAGGCATACCGGTCAATGCAACAATGCTAGAAAGCTGGTCTTCGATACGCTGGCCAAGCGCATCATGATGGATCACTTTTAATACATTAGACATTCGTTGAAGACGAAGAGTTAGCTCTTCAAATTCATTATTTGAAAGCGTGCCTTTTTCGGCTGCATCAAGCGCCTCTTTTACACCGTGTATTTCTTCTTTAAAGGCTTTTGCTAGCGTATCGAAGGACCCAATATCAGGGCCAGATAATAATTTACGCTCTGTTTTTAGCTGCTGCTCAGTCACATGTGATCGAATGGAGTAAGCTAGCTTAACTTGCTCTATCTGTTCATCCTGAGCAGATGACAAGCTAATAATGTGCAGCAGGTCTTTATGGAGTTCATTGGCTGTTTGAGTCGTGAATATCTTCACACCGTTTTTGATCATGGTGCGCATTAATAAATCAATTCGAGCAAACAGCATGCGTCTAGCCAGGGTTAGGTCATACTCTTCTTCTGCCATGGCTTTCACTGCTGCCAATGAGCACCACCAGAAGGGCCAAGCCATTGTGCCCCTCAGTCCTCTTTCTAAGAGTTCTAAAGCACGCTGAATTAGTTTAAAGCCGATTACGGGGTTTTGATCTTTGAGAACACGTAATAAGCCCGCTTGAAACATCAAGCGGATACGCGGCAGATGAGGCTTGATATTAAAATTGGGCTTATCGACACTAGGCAACTTGGGGCGTAAATTTACATTAAAGAAATGAGACTCCGTAATAGGCTTATGTCCACCCACTTTACGAACCTGATTAATCGCCGGCACAAGAAGTATCGGGTGATCGGCTTCTTGCTCCATTAAAATATTAATGTACTGCGTTAAGCCAATCAAAGACTGCCCCAATACATCTAATTTAATAGCCTGCTTAACCGCACCGTCACCGACTAGTGATAACATCTCAGTGGCAAGAGATTCAGCGCCAGGAAGTTCAAGCAGCTTAAATGTTCCCCGTGCAAGATTAATTTCATCAGCAAATAACTTTAAATGAGATGCGTCGAGACTCTCACTGAACTGTGAAAAATAATTCTCTGCTTTTTGTAATGTTGCCTCTAATTCCTTGCGAACAAGGTTAATCGACACACTTATATTTGAATTCTGATTCATATGAGTTTAACTACTCACGGCACTGGAGTGCTTTTTTATAATAATTATCATTTGTACTATTCTATCCTTAAAAATACGCAAATTCATTGATTCAATTCACGCTAGCCAGTCACTTCTTCCATAAAACGTTGTCACATTTACCCGATAACATCTGAATAAATGCCTCATGGCCTTCTTGTTCTTTGCTATTGACCCCATAAATAGGAAGATTAGCGGCCACTGAAGGATCAACCACAAGCGACTTTAAAAGCTCTTGTTCTGATGGCTGGTCGTCTTCTTCTTTACTATCCAGTGTTAAGGCTGTTTGACCACCTGTCATGAATAGATATACATCTGCTAGGATCTCAGAGTCAAGCAGTGCTCCATGAAGTTCACGATGGCTGTTATCGATACCGTACCGGCGGCATAAGGCATCCAAGCTATTTCGCTGACCGGGATGAATTTGTCGAGCCAGTGTCAGAGTATCAAGGACCGTACATATATCTGCGGTTTTAGGGTAGCCCCGAAGTGCGGCAAATTCGCGATCCATGAAGCCTACGTCGAACGGCGCATTATGAATGACCAGCTGACTGCCCTTTATAAACTCAATAAAATCATTGGCGACTTCGCCAAAAAGAGGCTTATCTTCTAAAAATTCATCCGTAATCCCGTGAACTTCCATAGCCTCAGGATCAACCAAGCGCTGCGGGTTGACGTACTGATGGTAATGACGCCCAGTTAGCTTACGGTTGACTAGCTCAACACAACCGATTTCAATAATTTTATGGCCTTCGCCGATACCTGTGGTTTCAGTATCCAGAACTACTTGACGCATTATGACCTCATCAACAATTGTTCAACGCCTTTATTGGCCAACTGATCGGCGCGCTCGTTACCTTCGTGGCCAGAATGCCCTTTCACCCAATGCCAGTTTATGGAATGGATCGAAATGGCTTTATCTAGACGCATCCATAAGTCTTGGTTCTTAACAGGCTGCTTGGCTGCCGTTTTCCAGCCTCGTTTTTTCCAGTTAGCCATCCACTCCAGCACGCCCTTTCGAAGGTATTCACTATCAGTGGTCAGCTCGACTACACATTCTCGGGTGAGAATCTCTAGACCGGCTATTGCAGCCATGAGTTCCATGCGATTATTTGTGGTATTCATTTCACCGCCAAAAAGCTCTTTCTCTTTATCGCCATAACGCAGCCATACCCCCCATCCACCGGGACCTGGGTTACCCTTGCAGGCACCATCTGTAAACATTTCAACGACTTGGGACACTTGAACCTCGAGTACTTGGCGTTGCAACCGGAATGCGCCGACCGCCCAAAGCCCTCCATTGTGGCCGAATTGGGGTTCTCCCTGCAACTAATTTGCGGGCCAATAGCACATAAACGCCCGCCCCAGGCAATCCAATATACCTAAGCACCCTATCCAGTTGCTTTGAGAAACGGGGAAAGTATTTTAATAACATGGGAGGTGCATATTGTAAGCCTGATACCTGCTCCACTCGAAACCCTAACAAGGCAAGCCAGTCCAGTAACCTAGATCGTGATATGTAGTTCCCCTTCGGGGCTAGACTATAGCGCCCCAGCAAACGACTTAATCCCCAGCTACTATATGGATTAAATCCTACTATCACTAGATAGCCATTAGGCACAACAATACGTGCAGCCTCACGCAAACACTGATGGGCGGCTGCTTGGTAGTCAAGAATATGATGCCCTACAACACAGTCCAGACTATTATCACGAAAAGGCAGAGCATCGTAATCAACGATCAATTGAGAATCAGGATAGTGCGAGGCACAGAAATGATATTTTAATGATGTAGACGTAACTATAGACTGATTAAACGCACTACATTGGAGAAGGTAGTGGCCATAAAGATCCGGCATAATCCGTTCTAGCTCTTCTTTCTCGTTAAGCCATAAGTTCTGTGCATGCTTCTGTTGACGCCATAACCCTAACATTACTTGCTCCTTGCGACTCCTTAGCCAATTATACAAAACCTAACTTGACCAAAAACCATGGTATTCATACACTGCCCGCACATTTTCTATCGGTATATCCAATTGTTTTTACGTGTTTTAAGCCTATTTAGCACCACAGTATTAATCAGTGGATGCGCACTTATTCAGCCAAGCTCAAACAGCCTATCAGATAATCAAGCACCTAACTTACTGCTTGATAATGATATGTCAGAACTGAGCACTTCAGCAGCATCTAATCAAGGCACAGAATCAAAACCTCAATCCGACGTACTAGCCGATGAACCTACTGACCTATGGCAGCGCATGCGCGATCAATACCAGCTTGATAGTGACCTTGAAAATGGCCCTATTAGGGCGCAATTGAATTGGTTCAAGAAGCACCAAGGCTACATTAATCGGGTGTCATTGAGGGCTGAACGCTATCTTTATTTCATTATGGAGCAGATCGACACTCGCGACATGCCGGGGGAGATTGCCTTATTACCTATCGTAGAAAGTGCTTTTGACCCGTTTGCATATAGCCATGGACGTGCAGCAGGTGTGTGGCAATTCATCCCAAGTACTGGCCACGTATACGGTATGAATCAAACCTGGTGGTATGATGGTCGTCGAGACATTCGCCTCTCAACTATTGGCGCACTGAAATTTCTTAAGGGCCTATCACGAGAATTCAAGGGTGACTGGATGCTTGCTTTAGCCGCTTACAACTCTGGGGCTGGCACCGTTCGTAAAGCTATTCGCAAAAATAAGCGTAAAGGCTTGCCAACCGATTTCTGGTCTCTTTCGCTGCCCAAGGAAACACGTGACTATGTACCCAAGTTAATCGCACTGGCTAAATTAATAGGTGAGCCTGAAAAATACGGAATCACCGTACCTTTTATCGAAAATAAACCTTATTTCGCTGTCGTCGATACTGGCAGCCAGATGGACTTAAGTCAGGCCGCTGTTATGGCGGGCGTCGATCTGGAAGAAATCTACAAGCTAAATCCACAATATAATCAATGGGCAACCAGTCCAAATGGACCTCATGAAATACTTGTACCTATTGAATCTAAAGCACAAATTGAAGACCAGCTGGCGCAAATCTCCCCAGCTGAGCGCATTAAATGGCAGCGCTACAAGGTTAAAAGTGGTGACTCATTAATCAGTATCGCTAAGCGATTCCACACAACACCAGACGCGCTTAAGCAAGTTAATCCTATTCAAGGTAGCCTGCTTAGGATTGGTGATATGTTATTGATACCTACGGCATTTAATAACCTTGCAAGCTACACCTTTAGTGCAAAAAATCGTAAAACCGCCAAACAGGGCAGAACAAAGGGCCCTGCGGGCTCATCAAAAATCAGTCACCGAGTGCAAAGCGGCGATAGTTTCTGGAGCCTCTCGAAAGAGCATAAAGTGTCAGTACGAAGTATTGCTAGATGGAATGGCATGGCACCTAAAGACCCACTTATACCTGGCCAAAATTTGGTCATATGGTCAAAAACAAATAATACGTGGAATAAGCAAAATAGAGAGATTATCCGAAAAGTTCGTTATCGTGTACGAAATGGCGATAGCCTACATCGAATTGCGAATAAATTTAATGTACGAGTAAAAGATATACAGCGCTGGAATCAAATAAAAAATCGCAAATACTTGCAGCCAGGTGATCAGCTAATTCTTTATGTAGACGTTACCCAGTCTGGCTAGTGCGCGCTTTGTCTTAATGCCACATATCTGTTAACTTAGCGCCATCTATAACAATAAGAACTGAGCATGCAGAGCTACTTTTTACAGCGGTTATTGCTAATTATCCCGACATTTATCGGGATAACCTTACTCGTATTTACCCTTACTCGCTTAGTACCTGGCGGCCCAATCGAACGCATGCTAGCTGAAGCGCAATTTTCAGGTGCCGCTACTTCATCAAGCTCTAACGGCTTTGGCGCACAGAGCCTTAGTGAAGATCAGCTTGATCAACTCAAAGCCTATTATGGTTTTGATAAACCGGTTATTCAAAGCTACTTCGAATGGTTGTTGAAAATACTAACCCTAGATTTAGGTGAATCCACTCGTTACGGTGAGCCGGTATGGGAAAGCATTAAAGACCGACTGCCGATTTCTGTTTTTTATGGTGTTACCACCATGATTCTCACATATTTACTTTGCATTCCCCTGGGAATCGTTAAGGCCATTAAACATGGTGCCCCTTTTGACCATATATCCTCTGCATTTATTTTTATAAGTTACGCAGTTCCTGGTTACGTGATTGGCATTGCATGCATTGCGTATTTTGCTGCCAATCTAGAATGGTTTCCTTTAGGTGGATTTGTCAGTGATGAATTTGAATACCTATCCACATGGGAGCAAATAAAAGATATTTTAAATCACGCTGCATTACCTCTAATCGCATACATGTCAGGCTCTCTTGCCGTTATGACGTTCATGATGAAAAACGCTTTAATGGAAAATCTCGCCGCAGATTATGTTCGAACAGCAACTGCAAAAGGCTTTAGCTTTAAACAGGCCGTCAGCCGCCACGCATTAAGAAACAGCTTAATCCCTCTTGCTACTCATTTTGGCCAGAATATTGGTGTGATTTTAGGTGGTTCTTTTTTAATTGAAAAAATATTTAACATTGATGGCATTGGCTTGCTCGGCTATGAAGCATTGGTTGAGCGGGATTACCCTGTGGTAATGGGCATATTGGTTATTTCTGCTGTGCTTTATTTAATCGGCAATATCTTAAGTGATTTATGCGTGGCATGGGCCGACCCAAGAATTCGTTTTGGAGAACGAAAATGATGTTTTCTCCACAAGCAAAGCGCAGGTGGCAACGCTTTAAATCTCTTAAACGCGGTTACTATTCATTTTATGCTATTTGCATATTGATTTTTGTTAGTTTATTCGCCGAAATATGGGTAAATAATCGCCCTGTCATTATCCATTACAATGATACGCTATATTTTCCAAGTTACGGCGACATCATCCCAGGGGATACCTTTGGTTTAGGCTATCAGTGGGAAACAAATTACAGAGACTTAAAACAAGTTTTTGATAATAACCCCGACTCTGGTAACTGGATGCTTGAGGCATTGGTCCCCTACAATCCATTTGAAAACCATTTCATTGAAGGCGAGTTCCCACCTTATGCACCTTCAATAGAGCATCGCCATTACCTGGGTACCGATATGGCAGGGCGAGATATCCTTTCACGGCTTGTATATGGTTTCAGGATTGCCATTTTATTTTCACTATTCTTGCTCACTATTTCTTATGTGATTGGTATCACTATAGGCGCATTAATGGGGTTTTTAGGCGGAGGGTTTGATTTAATATTTCAACGCATTATTGAGATACTCTCAAACGTGCCAATTCTATATATTATTATGATCGTGGCCTCCATTATTACGCCTAATTTTTGGACATTAGCACTAATGCTCGGTGCGTTTAGTTGGATGGGCTTAACCTGGTATATGCGCACAGAGACATACCGAGAAAACACTCGAGAATATGTGCTAGCGGCACGTTCCATTGGCGCATCGAACTGGCGAATTATGTTTAAGCACATCCTGCCCAATTCAGTATCCATTTTAGTCACATTTTTTCCTTTTTCAGTCGTCAGTGGCATTACCGCTTTAACGAGTCTTGATTATTTAGGGTTTGGGCTTCCTGCTCCCACACCAAGCTGGGGTGAGCTACTACAACAAGGTACCAGTAACCTAGATTATCAATGGATAGCCGCCTCGGCCGTTATAGCATTAACCATTGTATTAACCTTGGTAACCTTTATTGGCGAAGCCATTCGTGAAGCCTTCGATCCTAAAAAATATTCATATTTCAGCTAAGAGATAAATAATGAACATAATAAAAAGCGCTTTCATTTTTTGCTGTCTCCTTGCCAGTCTTGTTGCTTACACTCAAGCAGCGACTCTTCCAGACAATATTAAGTGGCAAACCAATAATCAGTCACCTGTTTGGGCAGACCCAAAGGCATTAAAAGGTGGTGTGTTTACGGATTTTATTTTGGCGTTCCCGCCAACACTTAGAACGGTTGGCCCGGATTCAAACAGTTCATTTCGTAGCTTTATTAATGCAAATCAATTAGGGCTGGTTCAAATACACCCTAATACACAAGAAATCATTCCACAGCTTGCTCAAAAATGGGCCTATGGCAGTGATGGTCAAACGGTTTATTATCAACTGGACCCTGCAGCAAAGTGGAGTGACGGCCAACCTGTGACGGCTGATGACTTTCTATTTACCCTTGAATTTATGCGCTCCCCTCATATCAATGCCCCGTGGTACAACAACTACTACACCGAACAAATTTTAGACGTGCAAAAATTTGATGATCACACAATCTCAATCAAAGGGGCTGTAGCTCGACCAAAGGAAGAGCTTCACTATTATTATGGCGTCACACCAACACCTAAACACTTCTATAAAACCATTGGTGATTCATGGGTCAAAGATTACAACTGGAAAGTGGTACCTAATACCGGACCCTATCAAATTTCTAAAATCAAGAAAGGCAAGCAGGTTGAATTCACCCGCAAACAACAATGGTGGGCAAAAGATAGAAAGTACAATATTGGTCGCTTCAACGTTGATAAGGTTGTCATCAAAGTCATTCGTGACATCAACATTGCTTACAATCATTTCGAGAAAGGCAACCTAGACACATTTACACTTGTTCAGCCCGAATTCTGGCACAACAAAGCAACCGGGGCGCTTTATGACAAAGGCTTTATTGAGAAATTCTTTTTTTACAATGACATGCCACGTTCAAGTTCGGGGTTTTTCTTAAACCAGGATAACGAATTATTAAAAGATAAAACCGTTCGCTTAGCTCTTGCTCATGCGCTTAACTTTCAAAAGGTCATCGATACCGTACTACGTGGCGACTATGAACGCCTGCAAGGGTTTCATACTGGTTATGGAGAATACAGCAACCCTTCCATACAGGCCCGCCCGTTTGACCTCGGCAAAGCAAACGCCCTACTTGATGCTAGTGAGTGGGCGCAGCGTGGTGGTGACGGCATCCGAGTAAATAACGGCAAGCGTTTAAGCCTTGACCTTAACTACGGACGAAAAGAGCACAGTGATCGCTGGGCCATTTTGAAACAAGATGCATTAAAAGCAGGCATCGAAATCAATTTAAATCTTCAAGATTCTTCTTCGCATTATAAAACCATCATGCAAAAACAACATGAAATTGCATCACTAGGCTGGAGCACTGGTTTTAGACCTGCTTTTTGGCAGCATTTCCACAGTGAAAACGCACACAAGCCTCAGACTAATAATGTAACTAATATGAACAACCCTAAGCTTGATGAAAAAATCAAGCAGTATCGCAGCGAAACCAATAAAACTATCAGAGTTAAGCTTGCACAAGAAATTGAAGCAATGATTCACGAGTCTGCTGCCTTTATTCCCGATTTTAAAGTGCCCTATACTCGTGGTGCCCACTGGCGCTGGATCAAGCTGCCTGAGATTCCTGGCACCAAAACCAGTGGCAGTCTTTACTCTCCTTTTAGTGATGGCGGCTTATTTTGGATAGACAACACCATTAAAATTGAAACTAAAACAGCGCGCAAAAGTAAAACGACCTATCCCGCTGTTTTAAAGACATTCACACAATATAGAGCAAACACTCCGTGAATGAAGCATTACTTAAAGTAAGCCACCTATGCGTCGAATTTAAAACCGACCAAGGTGCGCTTAATGTTTTAGATAACGTCAGCTTTGAATTACAGCCAGGTAAAACACTCGGTCTGGTTGGTGAATCTGGCTGCGGTAAAAGTGTCACATCCCTTACTATCATGAAGCTTTTACCACAACCAGCTGGCTGCATTAGTAGCGGCAGTGTTAAGTTTAAAAATACCGAGCTCACTTCCTTAGCATCCAAACAAATGCAAATAATCCGTGGCAATCGCATTGCCATGATTTTTCAAGAACCAATGACTGCGCTCAACCCGGTAAAAACCATTGGCAAACAAATAATGGAAGTCTACGAGCTGCATCGTCCAGAACTGAGCAAAAAGCAGCGGCTAAATGAAGCGGTAGACGTACTCCAAAAAGTCGGTATTCCTGACGCGCACAAAAGGGTTATGGAATTCCCGCATCAACTTTCAGGTGGCATGCGACAGCGCGTTATGATTGCCATGGCGCTTGCCTGTAAGCCTGATATTCTAATTGCTGACGAGCCCACTACCGCACTGGATGTGACCATACAGGCCCAGATACTAGACCTTATGCAATCCTTGCAAAAGGAATACGGCATGGCCATTTTATTTATAACTCATGATTTAGGTGTCATTGCACAACTGTGTGATGACGTGGTCGTCATGTACGCAGGTAGAGTTGTAGAAAAATCTACTGTGAAAGCTCTATTCCAGCATCCTAAGCATCCTTATTCACAGGGCCTTTTAAACGCTATCCCCAAGCTCAACCAACCAAGAAAAAGTCAATTAAGCACAATTGAAGGTCAGGTACCCACATTACAAAACATGCCTGAAGGTTGTCGCTTTTATAATCGCTGCCCCCACAAGCAAGACAATTGTAAAACCTTAGGGCATGAATTTGTCCACCAGGAAAACGATCTTTACGTTAATTGCCTTCACTGGAAAGAGATTAAATATGAGCCAGCATAATTTACTCACGGTTTCCGGCTTATCCAAGTTTTTCCCTGTAAAAAAGCATTCACTTTTTGGAGATAAACAATACTTAAGAGCAGTTGATAATGTCGACCTATACATCAAACCCGGTGAAACTCTCGGTATCGTTGGTGAATCCGGTTGCGGTAAAAGTACATTAGCGAAAACCATTGCTCGCCTATATGCATCAAGCGCAGGTGAAGTTCATTTCCATGGTGCTAACCTGACAAAACTAAGCCAGAAAGCACTTCGCTCTATTCGCCCTAAAATCCAATATGTTTTTCAAGACCCTTATGAGTCACTCAACCCAAGACATACTGTTGGTAGCATCTTACAAGAGCCTTTCATCATTCACACTCAGCTCAGCTTACAAGAGCGCGAAGCAAAGGTTAAAGCACTACTGGACACCGTGGGTTTACCGGAACATGCCATTAATAAGTACCCTCATGAATTTTCAGGCGGTCAGCGACAACGTATTGGTATCGCAAGAGCCATTGCACTTGAACCTGATCTATTAATCTGTGATGAGCCAGTATCAGCTTTAGATGTATCGGTGCAATCGCAGATAATTAACCTGTTAAATGAGCTACAAAAGAAAATGAATCTGGCCATTCTCTTTATTGCCCATGACCTAGCCGTGGTCAAGCACATATCTGATCGCATCAGTGTCATGTATCTAGGCTCAATCGTCGAGTCTGCGGACAGCGATGAATTATTTAAGCGGCCAAGGCACCCTTACACTCAACTGTTACTTGAGGCTATTCCCAACCCTGATCCAAATGCTAAACGCAGTGAGCGTAGAATTACAGGGGAACTTCCATCACCCATTAACCCTCCACAGGGGTGCCGCTTTAGTACTCGCTGCCCCATGGTGGAACCACGTTGCCATAGCACAAGACCACCGTTAATTGTTACAGACGGTCAAGACCACCAAGTAGCTTGTCACTATCATCAGCAATCATTTGAGAACTGGGAATCACCATGGGATTATTAACTGGCAAAACAGCATTAATTGTTGGCATCGCTAGCAAGAAATCCATTGCTTACGGCATTGCAAAGAGTTTTCATGAGCAAGGAGCACAACTTGCTTTTACTTATCAAAATGAAAAACTTAAAGGACGGGTTGAGGGGTTTGCAGAAGAATTCGGCAGCACCCTTGTCTACCCTTGTGATGTTGCCAATGACAATGAAATAGAGTCCCTCAAAACCTCCATCACAGCCCAGTGGGATCAACTTGATGTATTGGTTCATTCAGTTGGGTTCGCACCGGGTCACGAACTTGAGGGCGATATGCTAGATGTATCTACTCGTGAAGGCTTTAAAATTGCTCATGATATTAGCAGCTATAGCTTGGTTGCTTTAACCGCTGCGTTTAAAGACGCCCTGAGTGATACAGCGTCGGTTATTACACTAACCTATCATGGTTCAACGCAAACCTTACCTAATTACAATGTTATGGGAATGGCCAAAGCCAGTTTAGAAGCAGGTGTACGTTATCTGGCTAGCAACTTAGGGCCAAGAGGAATTAGAGTAAATGCCATCAGCGCCGGACCAATTCGCACACTAGCAGCCTCAGGCATAAAAAGTTTTCGCAAAATGCTAAAAGACAACGAACAGCGTGCCCCTCTAAGACGAAACGTCACTATAGAAGAAGTTGGTAATGCAGCTATGTTTCTGGCATCAGACTTAGCAAGTGGCATTACGGGCGAAATTATGTACGTGGATGCAGGCTTTAATACTTGCGCCATATCAACAACACAAATGGAACAAGAATAAACCCCAATTATGCAAGCAATAAAAAAGGGCCATTAGACCCTTTTTTATTGCTTGAATTCATCGATATTAGCTTTTATCAATATCGGCATTATCAAGTTGATATTGATAGTATGCCTTGAACTCATTATACGATTTAGCACGGCTGACTTTTTGAATCTCATCATCAGTCTCAGACACACTCACATCACGTGAAATGGCATCTAAGCGTAATAACGCTTGATTGCCACCTTGTGTATTCACTAACTGATAAGATGCAACGCCATCATTTAGAGCCATGGCGAATGCCGCATCAACAATCGTTGAGTCTGCACCGGTGAAGCTACGAGTCTTACCTGATTCGCGTGTCCAGCTTCCTGTGAAGTTACCAGCCTTAGCAGAATCCAATGCTTCAGAAGCCTGCTTAGCTAGCATTTCAGCTGCTTTACGATCAATAAGTTGAGATTTAATTTGATCACTTACTTCTGCAAGCGGCTTAACTTTTGATTCAATAAACTCATTTAAATGAACAACAACCGCGTGGCCGTCATTAAGCTCAATGACTTCGCTGTTAGCACCATCATTTAAAACAACATCAGAGAATGAAGCCATAACAACTTGGCGATTTTCAGCAATACCAGCACCACCCATTTCTGAAAATGGACCTTGAGACTTAACCGTTAGATTAAGCGCTTTAGCTGGAACATCGATATTAGTCGATGAAAAGGCCTCATCCTTTAATGTTTCAAGTGCTTCAAGGTATTCAACCTGAACAGCTTCTTGGCGAAGTGCCGTTTCAATCGAGTCACTTAACTCAGCCAAGCTAGCAACTTCTGGTTGACGAACATCAACCAACTTAATTAAGTGCAGTCCGTCACGTGTTTCCACCACACCGGATACTTGATCTTTTTCTAGAGAGACTAACGCTTGGGCGAATGCAGTTTCATATATCTCTTCACTTGCAAAACCAAGGTCACCACCTGCATATTTTGACGTATCATCTTCAGAGTATTCTTTCGCCAACGCTTCAAACGAGTCACCAGAGGCTAGTTTATCGCTAATCTCTTGCATGGTTTTTTGAGCCGCTTCATCATTTGATAACAAAAGGATATGGGCGGCACGATATTCTTTCTTAGCGTTTGCCTGTGCTTGCATTTCTGCATAGCGATCAGCTATTTCATCTTCAGTAATACTGATAGAACCAGCAAGGTCATCTCGCTTAAGTTCTACATAATTAATACTTACTTTATCTTGTGTCATATAAAGAGCCGAATTCTCTTCATAAAACGCACTGATTTCATCATCAGAAACAACCGCATTCTTTTTAGCATCAGCCAAAGAAAACTCTACAAATGAAAAATCACGGGTTTGCGCTTCTAGCTTAGCGGCTAGTTTAGCTTCATAAGGTGTAGCGAAGCTCGTACCTTGCCAAGCACTTTGTGCTTGCTGCGTGGATAGTGAGGTACGTAAAAGCTCACGATAAGTAAAACGAGTGAAACCTGCACTTCTCAGCACTAGGTCATAACGGTCACGGTCAAACTGGCCATTAACTTGAAATTCTGGGGACTGTAAAATCAATTTATCGATGGCTGCATCAGAAAAATAAACACCAGAGTTAACAGCCGCTTGTTTCAATAATGCTTCATTGATTAGGCTTTCTACGGCAGATTCACGAAGCATCTCATCTTTAATCATTGAGGGATCAAAGTTTTCACCAAATTGAGCCTGCAGGCGACGTTTTTGCATCTCTACCATTTGCTGAACTTGAAATTCGCTAATTTCTTCGCCATTTACTTCAGCAGGTGCATCATCACCACCGCCTAGAGCAACAATACTCTCGATACCAAATAACGCGAACGTCAAAATTATCAAACCTACTATAATTTTAGCAGTAACACCCTTGGAACCATCACGAATAGCCTGCAGCATGGTAACAATCAACCTTTCTTAGAATTCTTCTTACTAGATAACAAAAAAGCGCACCAAGGAGATGCGCCTTTTTCATATTCAAACTCATACAGCCGAAGCTGTAATTGAATAATTTAGTTTACTGCATCTTTCAATGCTTTACCTGGCTTGAAGCCTGGCACTTTAGCAGCAGCAATTTGAATTGGCTCGCCAGTTTGTGGGTTACGGCCAGTACG
This sequence comes from Bermanella sp., assembly GCA_002683575.1. Lineage (GTDB taxonomy): Bacteria > Pseudomonadota > Gammaproteobacteria > Pseudomonadales > Oceanobacteraceae > Bermanella. Next base: position 20,624 of record NYTP01000027.1, on the reverse strand, counting down.
AGCAGCACGCTCTTTAACCGCAAAAGTACCAAAACCAACTAGAACAACTTGATCGCCTTCTTTTAATGCATTAGTGATTGCATCAACAGTTGCATCCAAAGCGCGGCCTGCGGCTGCTTTTGGAATGTCTGCAGAAGCTGCAATTGCATCAATTAATTCAGATTTATTCACACGGATCCCCTTTACCAAGATTGGTTATTATAGATGTAAACTTGTATCGCTAAGCGCTGTAGCATAGACCTAATAGAACGCTGAAAGGTATACCAGCGCTAAGCCGAGTGTCAACTGCTTAGTTCGTTTTATATTTAATGAGTACTTAATCGACTCTGTTGATTTTGCTGGGTTGCCGCTTCCTTTTCAATAACTGAAGCAACATTTTTTTCAAGATTACCCGTCAAAGCCACATCAAGTACTTCGTCAACCCATTTAACTGGAATAATCTCAAGTTCTTGCTTGATATTATCCGGAATTTCTTTTAGGTCTCGCTCATTTTCTTCAGGAATTAGAACCGTTTTAATCCCACCCCGGTGAGCAGCCAGTAATTTTTCTTTCAAACCACCAATGGCCAAAACCTTACCACGCAGTGTCACTTCACCTGTCATGGCAACATCTGAACGCACCTGTGTATTGGTTATGACCGACATGAGCGCCGTTACCATGCCTACACCAGCACTTGGGCCATCTTTAGGGGTAGCACCTTCTGGCACGTGAATATGCAAGTCATGAGTCTCAAAGAAGTCATGGGGCAAACCTAAGCCCTCAGAGCGACTTTTGACAACAGTAAGGGCTGCCTGAATAGATTCTTGCATGACATCACCAAGGGAGCCGGTTTTAACAACACGACCTTTACCCATAGAAATGGCCGATTCAATGGTCAGTATTTCACCACCCACTGACGTCCAAGCCAAGCCTGTGACCTGGCCAACTTGATGCTCCTCTTCAGCCAAACCATAACGGAATTTCTGAACACCTAAGTACTGCTCAATCTGCTCTGGCAGAATCTCACTATTAAGATCCTCACCTTTAGCCATAACATTTTCTTTAACAACCTTACGGCAAATTTTAGCCATTTGTCGTTCAAGACCACGTACCCCTGCCTCTTTTGTGTAATGACGAACCACGTGCCTTAGGCTTTCTTGAGGCAATGTTAATTCACCCGATTTGACACCGTTGCTCTTCATTTGCTTAGGCAGCAAATAGCGCTCACAAATACTGACCTTTTCATCTTCCGTATAGCCAGGTATACGAATGATCTCCATACGATCTAACAAGGGAGCAGGAATATTCATGCTATTTGCCGTACAAACAAACATTACTTCTGACAGGTCAAAATCAACCTCTAAATAATGATCGCTAAACGTACTATTTTGCTCAGGATCCAAAACCTCAAGCAGTGCACTAGCTGGATCGCCACGATGATCCATACCCATTTTGTCTATCTCATCAAGTAGAAACAGTGGGTTTTTGACACCAACCTTATTAATCTTCTGAATTAGCTTACCAGGCATGGAGCCAATATAGGTGCGACGGTGACCTCTTATTTCAGATTCATCACGCACACCACCCAGGGCCATGCGCACGTATTTACGATTTGTCGCCTTTGCGATCGAACGCCCTAGAGAAGTTTTACCTACGCCAGGAGGACCAACTAAACAAAGGATATTACCGGTGGATTTTTTAACACGCTTTTGGACGGCCAAATATTCGAGTATACGTTCTTTGACTTCGTCCAAACCAAAGTGATCTTCATTAAGAATATCATCAGCAAGGTCGATATTATTACGAGTTTTACTCTTACTTTTCCATGGCACACCCAGCATCCAATCAAGATAACCACGTACAACGGATGCTTCTGCTGACATCGGGGACATCATTTTAAGTTTACCCAATTCAGAATCCGCTTTTTCTTTCGCGTCTTTAGGCATACCCGATTCATTGATTTTATTTTGCAAATCTTCTAACTCATTAGGCACATCATCCATATCACCTAATTCTTTTTGAATGGCTTTCATTTGCTCATTCAAATAGTACTCGCGCTGGCTTTTTTCCATTTGCTTCTTAACGCGCCCGCGAATACGTTTTTCAATATCAAGAAGGTCTACCTCTGACTCAATCAGAGCCATGAGATGCTCAAGGCGGTCACGCTCAGAAACCATCTCTAAAATGGCTTGCTTTTCATCTAACTTCAATGAAAGGTGTGCAGAGATAGTATCAGCCAAACGCCCTGCTTCATCGATACTCTCGATAGAAGCTAGGACTTCGCTTGGCACTTTTTTGCTCATCTGAACAAATTGATCGAACTGCTGAGTTACCGCCTTAATTAAAACACTTTGCTCTCTCTCAGCTAAGGATTCAATCTCAAGGTGCGATGCATTCCCCTGATAAAATTCTTCACCGTCTTCAAAGTCGGTCACTTCGCATCGATACAAACCTTCAACTAAGACTTTAACAGTGCCATCAGGCAATTTCAGTAGCTGCAATACTGTGGCCACTGTGCCCACCTGATAGATATCTGATTCTGTGGGCTCATCAGTTGTAGCATTCTTTTGTGCTACCAATAAAATTCGTTTTTCACCTTCCATTGCTGACTCTAAAGCCTTAATAGACTTATCACGACCAACAAACAAAGGAATAACCATATGGGGATATACAACTACATCACGAAGTGGCAGTAGAGGAAGCGTTTCTGTTGTCATAAATTACCTTGTGCTAAGCAGTGCACTGAACATAGGTTTAAGATGGGGACAAAACAAAGAGAATACAAGACCAAACAATAAAAAAAGGGGCCGATTGGCCCCTTAATTTACCTTATGCATCATCTGGTGCGACTTTAGCGCTTTCAGTTGACTCATAAATAAACAACGGTTCACTATCGCCTTTGATTACCGTGTCATCAATTACCACTTTTGAAACGTGATCTTCTGATGGAATTCTGTACATGCTATCAAGCAATATACCCTCCATAATTGATCTTAATCCACGGGCACCGGTTTTACGCTCCATAGCCTTATTGGCAACGGCGGTCAACGCAGTATCACGGAATTCAAGCTCAACATCTTCCATTTCAAACAATGCCTGATATTGCTTAACAAGCGCATTTTTTGGCTCGACCAAAATTTGAATCAACGCCGCCTCATCAAGCTCATCAAGAGTGGCAACCACAGGTAAGCGACCAATAAACTCGGGGATTAGACCATATTTAACCAGATCCAGAGGCTCAACATTTTTCAGTAAAGAGCCAACCGATTTTGTATCGTCTTTTGCTTTAACAACCGCACTGAAACCAATACCGCTCTTTTCCGTACGATCGCGAATAATTTGGTCTAGTCCCGCAAACGCACCACCACAAATAAACAGAATATTACCGGTATCAACCTGCAAGAATTCTTGTTGAGGATGTTTACGCCCACCCTGAGGAGGAACGGAAGCAACTGTCCCCTCAATAAGTTTTAACAATGCCTGCTGAACACCCTCACCACTAACGTCTCGAGTGATAGATGGGTTATCCGACTTACGCGAAATTTTGTCAATTTCATCGATATAAACGATGCCACGCTGAGCTTTATCCACATCATAATCGCACTTCTGAAGAAGCTTTTGAATGATGTTTTCAACATCCTCGCCCACATAACCGGCTTCAGTTAGCGTGGTTGCATCAGCGATTGTAAATGGCACATTCAACATGCGAGCCAAGGTTTCAGCAAGCAAGGTCTTACCGCTACCAGTAGGACCAATTAACAAGATATTACTCTTGGTAAGCTCGGTTAACCCTTTTTTGCCTTCACCATGACGTAAGCGTTTATAATGGTTATAAACCGCCACAGATAAGACGACTTTTGCGCGATCTTGACCAATGACGTATTCGTCCAGTGTTTCTTTAATCTCTTTAGGTGTCGGCAAGCGATCAGATGGTGCTTCACCCTGACTCTCTTGAACCTCTTCACGAATAATGTCGTTACAAAGGTCGACACACTCATCACAAATAAAGACGCTCGGACCCGCTATCAGCTTACGAACTTCGTGCTGACTCTTTCCGCAAAAAGAGCAGTACAGCAGCTTGCCCTTGTCGTCTTTATTGTTTGATTCGTCGCTCATTCGACTTCCTCATATCTACAGCAATTATCTAAAGATGTTGCTTATTGGCCAAAAATTCAAGTGTAAACACTGAAATGACCAATATTAAGTCTGTTAGCTAGGACGTTTTTCTAATATTTCATCAATCAAGCCATATTCTAAGGCTTGCTCAGCGCTCATGAAGTTATCACGCTCTGTGTCTGCGGCAACCTCTTCGTATGAACGACCACTGTGCTTAGACAAAATACGATTCAAACGCTCTTTCGTTTCTTTAATGTTTTCAGCTTGGATCAAGATATCAGTCGCCTGGCCTTGAGCACCACCACTTGGTTGGTGAATCATGACACGACTATTGGGTAAGGCATAACGCTTGCCTTTTTCACCTGCGTTAAGCAAAAACGCACCCATACTACAGGCTTGACCAATACACATGGTATTCACATTAGGCTTAATAAACTGCATTGTGTCGTAAATCGACATGCCTGCTGTCACAGAACCACCTGGTGAATTAATGTACAGATGTATATCTTTCTCTGGGTTCTCTGCTTCTAAAAATAACAACTGGGCCACGACTAAATTGGCCATGTGGTCTTCCACTTGCCCCACTAAGAAGATGACACGCTCTTTTAATAGACGCGAATATATATCATATGAGCGCTCACCACGGGCTGTTTGTTCAACAACCATTGGCACTAGGCCTGACATTTGGATAGCTGGATCCTGGGCGGCCAGAAGATCTTTCATTCGTTATCTCCGTCAACGACATCAGAAAAAACAGCCGTTATCTTAGATAACAGCTGTTTAATGAGTGTAGCTTGTCTGCTGCCAGATTGGCAGTAGAAATAATTATTGGGCGTTATTTGCCGCTTTAATTACTTCTTCATAGCTACTGTCTTTTTCAGTTACAGTGGCTTTTTCAAGAATGGTTTCAACAACCTGTTCTTCTAAAGCCAGTGCTTCTAGCTGAGAGCGTTGCTCTTTGTTCGACTTGTAGAATTCTTTAACTTGCTCTGGATCTTGATACGTTGACGCCATATCTTCGATTAGAGCTTCTACTTTCGCTTCGTCAGCTTTGATTTCTAACTGCTCAATGGCAGCATTAATCAATAAACCAAGTTTTACGCGACGTTCAGCCTGTGGCTGGAACAACTCTTTAGGCAGCATGTTAGGGTCAAATTGTTGACCACCTCCGAACTGCTGGAAAGCTTGCTCTTGTAAGCGTTGAATCTCTTGATCGATCAAAGCAGCAGGAACATCGATGCTGTTTTGTTCTAACAAGCCTTCAAGTGCTTGGTTCTTAGTATTACGTTGGATAGCTTGTTTTAGTTCACGTTCCATGTTGCCACGAACGTCTTTTTTGAAAGATTCTAAATCTTCAGATTCAACACCGAACATTTTGAAGAACTCTTGGTTCAGCTCAGGCAGCTCAGATGCTTCAACTTGGATAACATTGATCTTGAACTCAGCATCTTTACCAGCAAGTGCTTCGCTTTGATAATCAGCAGGGAAAGTCACTTTAATTGTGCCTTCATCGCCAGCTTTCATACCAACGATCTGATCTTCAAAACCAGGGATCATGCTTTTTGAACCTAGGGTCAAATCATAACCTTCGGCCTTACCGCCTTCGAATGCTTCGCCATCTACATAGCCATCAAAGTCGATTTTAACTTTATCGCCATCTTTAGCAGCTGATTCAGAAACTTCGAATTTAGCTTGCTGCTTACGAAGAATATCGATCATGTTTTCAAGGTCAGCATCTGTCACTTCAGTTGCAAACTTTTCAACGCTGATATTTTCTAGACCAGACACTTTTACTTCAGGGTAGATTTCAAAAGTGGCTGAAAACTGGAAGTCTTTGCCCTCTTCATCAACCAATGGCTCAACGGCAGGCATACCAGCTGGATTCAGTTTTTCCTGAGTCACTGCTTTGATAAAACCTTGCTGCATTTGCTCACCTAGTACTTCTTGGCGAACACCTTGGCCATAGCGCTGTTTAATAACGCGCATTGGGATTTTTCCTTTACGGAAACCGTCGATACGAGCGGTACGAGAAACTTGGTCCAAACGCTTAGCAATTTCTTGCTCTACGTCAGAAGCGGGAATATCGATTACAAGCTTACGTTCTAAGCCTGCTAATGTTTCTAGAGAAACTTGCATGAATGCCTCACACACAAAATACAGAAGCTGGTGAATTTTAGGGTTGGTAACTCTATTGATCTGAACCTAGGGAATCAAGCAGTTTTTTGGATCAATTACATGTAATTGGCCAATTATGCCTATATTTGATCACTAAGTGATCTTTACAACTGTTTTTTTATACAGTACTGTTCACCCAACCAGTAAAACACTGTATGGATGAACAGGCCAATTATGAACGCACTACTTCAAACTCAAGTCGAACCTTCGAGCCATTATTGGATGCTTTGGATTTCCCCAAGTCACACACAAATCAAGCAAATCAAGCAATTACCACAACATGAACAACAGCGCGTGCTCATGCTGCACCCAAAAAAGATTGATCAATTATGCCATGCATTAGAGCAGGCGATTACAACGGGTAACTATGCGTCTATCACACTTAATCGTGAGATTATGCCAAGCAAGCAAGAAGCGGCACTTGAGGTGTTAGCCCTACGCAATAATACTCACATTAACTGGATTACACAGCGCTCATCCATGAACAGCGCTTGCCAGCTCACACTTATTTAAAGTGCAGCCAGTTGAGCTTCGACACGGGCAACATCTTCAGGTGTATCTACTCCATGGCCTGGGGGCTGATTGATAACACCCATATGAATTTTTACGCCATAACACAGCGCTCGAAGCTGCTCTAAGCATTCAGCCTGCTCAAGAGCCGTCATTTCCATTGAGGCATATTGTTGTAAAAATGACACGCGATAACCATACATACCAATGTGACGGTAGACTGGTGCAACCTTGGTCATTTGCGACTGACCGGTTTTGTACAAGTCTCGATCCCAAGGGATAGGCGCCCTAGAAAAATACATCGCAAAACCCATATTATCCAGAACCACCTTTACTGCATTGGGATCAAACGCATCTTCAGCCGATTCAATAGGCGTACAAAGTGATGACATACCCGCCTGAGGGAAATCTAGCAAACCTTTGGCTGTCAGTTCAATGAGATCTCTTGGAATAAGAGGCTCGTCGCCTTGTACGTTTACAACCACATCATCTGCGCCCCACCCCAATTGAGCAGCCACTTCTGCAATTCGCTCTGTACCATTTTCATGTTCAACAGAAGTCATGACCACATGAGCCCCAAACCCTTGTGCGGCATCAAAAATACGCTGATCGTCAGTGGCAATGACGATATCAGAGATACCTGTCGCCATTGCGCGTTCATATACATGCTGAATCATAGGCTTACCTGCTAATTCAATTAGCGGCTTCCCCGGCAAGCGAGATGACCCAAAACGGGCTGGAATTACAATTTTATAAGCAGACACAACTTCACCCTAAACATTAAAAACGTTTATTTTTTATTTTCAAATTCTGGCAGCATAGCTTTAATATAAGCTTGCTCTAAATCCATTCGGCTTGACAATATGACGTCAGCCACCTCACGCGCGACCCCTTTACCACCAGACGCACTAGTAACTAAATGCGCATGATTTTTAACCATTTCATAGGCGTCACTGGGGGCAACAGATAAGGCAACCCTTTTCATGACTTTTAAATCAATAACATCATCACCACAATAAGCTACTTGTTCGTTATCTATTTGCAATTTTTCAGTTAGTTCATTCAGAGCGAGCAGCTTATCCTTACATGCAAGGTAAGCATGTTTAATCCCAAGATCTGAGATACGTTTTTTTAATGGCGCCGATTCTTTAGCACTGATAATGGCAACTTCTACGCCATAGGTTTGGAGCAGCTTAATACCAACGCCATCTTTTACATTAAAATGTTTCACATCCTCACCTTGCGGACCATAGACTAAGGTGCCGTCTGTCAAAACACCATCCACATCAAAAATCATCAAAGTGATGTTTCTTGCTTTTTCTTTTATTTGATTGGGCAACATCATATTTAAAATCCTGATTATTTTTCCGTTAAGTGGCGCTGGTATTGATCATCATAACGAACAATGTCTTCCTCATCCAAGCGAGAACCGGTTTGCACTTCTATTATTTCAAGCGCCACATCTCGTGAGTTTCGCAGGCGATGTTTTTGATTTTGCTCAATGCTAATCGCCCCACCCTCACTTATGGTATGAACAAGGTTGTCAATCTGAACCTCTGCAATCCCTTTTGTTACAACCCAGTGCTCTCGTCTATGTTGATGGGACTGCAAGGAAATTTGCTCGTGGGGATAGACAATTAATCGCTTAACAATAAAGTGTTCCTCTTGAGCCAATACTTTAAATTGCCCCCAGGGGCGATGAACATCAATTCTATTTAATAGATGCTGAAGATCATGACGAATCAAGTAATCGCTAATGGCGGTCATATCAGACAATGTATCTTGATCTGCAATAAATAATACATCATCGTTCAGTACAACTACGATTTCGTTTGCCCCAAATGCTAGAACAAACTTATCGTCACTAAACACATTAAAATCAGTCAAACCCAGGGCTTTTCGCCTAGCCAACAAAGAAGACCAAGACCCAAGATCATCCCATTGCTGCCGGATCAAACCGACTCGTAAATTATTGCTTTTCTCTAGAACACTTTTATCAAAAGAAAGCGCTTCAATATCTACATAAGCGTCACCCACAAGTTCAAAGTCATAAAGAGAATGACGCTCCGAAAACGCCATTTCAACCTTCGACAACAGTAAAGGCGCATGCACGTTTAATGCTTCATACAATGTCTGGGCTCTGGCTATTACGATTCCGCTATTCCAGGCTACATCGGTGCGAGCAAAGAGCACATCAGCGAGTGACGCTTCAGGCTTTTCAATAAAACCCGTGACAGTATTAAGTGTCTCATTAGGTGTGAATTGAATGTATCCATATTGTGTCGCTGCGTATTCAGGATTAATGCCTAACAACCCGATACTAGACTCCGGCAAGCTAGAAGCCATTTTAGTAATGACATTTGAAAATGCCTCAACATCAGGTAGATAGTGGTCGGCAGGCAAGCACAGAAGCATGGCATCAGGGTCACGCTGCAAGGTACATAGGCAAGCCAATGCAACAGCTGCCGCTGTATTTTTTGAACAAGGCTCAAGCAAGGCATTTTTAGATGATAAACCAAGAGGTTCAATCTGGTGCTGCAACAAAAAACGATGCGCTTTACTAGCAATGATTAAGGGCTCAATATCACTGCAGAACTGAGCTCGCTTAATTGTAGACTGCAAGAGGGTATCACCACCCCCAAGCAAGTCTAAAAACTGCTTAGGGTGGTTTTGTCGAGATAAAGGCCACAACCGCGAACCATTGCCGCCAGCAAGGATAACTGGGTAAATAGCCATTTCGTTTTACTTACTCACTGACTTCAGCGAGTTGCGCTTCAATATTGGCCGAAATATCACGATATTTTTTATCGAGCTTTTTAATACCTTTTTTAGAGATTCCGCCAAGTACATCGACCGCATGACGAACGCGAGAACGGCTCATATCTGGGCCGATAATCTGCATACTATCTAGCACCGAGAATGAATTGGCCGTACCAGCAATCGCCACAAAAAAACCAAACAAGAAGTCTTTTGGCTTAACACCTTCAATTTTAGCCAGAGCGAATAAACGCTGCTGAATCTCAGGTTTCTGCCAATCACGTATAGCTTCAAGCTGCCAAAGACCCATTTGCAGCAGCTCAACCATTTGAGCAGGCTCAATGGATTTATGCGCGAAACTTTCTTCGGTCAGTACTGGCATCCCTGATAGTAAGAAACCAGCCAAAGGCACCACATCACTAAAGCGCTCAACACGGGGCTGGATATGCGAAATCGCAGGCATGAGTGCTTCTTTATTCAAGCCCCACTTAACAAATTCAGCGACAAATTCTTCCTCAGAAAGATCTCGAATCCACTGACTGTTCAACCAGCTAAGTTTCTCTTGGTCGAAAATTGGCCCCCCCAAAGACACACGCGAAATATCGAAATTGGCAAACATTTCATCACGGCTAAATTGTTCGCGCTCATCTGGCATAGACCAGCCCATGCGACCTAGATAGTTAAGTAGGGCCTCAGGCATGAAGCCCATGCGCTGATAATACAAAATACTGGTTGGATTCTTACGCTTACTTAACTTAGATTTATCAGGGTTACGCAGTAATGGCATATGACACAAAACCGGCATATCCCAACCAAAATACTTATAAAGCAGCTGATGCTTAGGAGCAGAGCTCAACCACTCTTCGCCACGAATGACGTGACTGATCTCCATGAGATGATCATCCACTACGTTGGCAAGATGATACGTTGGCATGCCGTCTGACTTCATTAGAATTTGGCAATCAATCATGCCCCAATCCATCTCAATGTCGCCACGCAGCATGTCATTAAAGGTACACACACCCTCTTCTGGCACATGCATACGCACAACATAGGGCGCGCCTGCGGCTTCACGCTCAGCAACCACATCCGCTGATAATTCTAAGTCGCTAAATTTAAGAGCCGAGAAACCGCCGGCCTCTTGCTTCTGGGCACGAAGCGCATCAAGTTCAGAGGCTGTGCGATAGCATTTAAAGGCATGACCCGAGTCGAGCAACATCTGAGTGTGTTCAGCGTAAATAGCACTGCGCTCACTTTGACGATAAGGGCCTTTGTCGCCACCCACATCAGGGCCTTCATCCCAATCCAAACCTAACCAACGCAAACTATCATAGATAGTCTGCTCAGACTCTAAAGTACTGCGAGACTGGTCCGTATCTTCGATGCGCAGCAAAAACTCACCGCCATGCTGACGGGCAAACGCAAGATTAAACAGTGCAATATATGCCGTGCCTACGTGTGGATCGCCAGTTGGAGAAGGTGCAATACGGGTGCGAACAGTCATAAATATCCTGATGGTGCTTTAAAAGGGCTGAATTATAGGGCCTATAAGGACTTTGGCCAATATCAAACCCTGAACTATGCTTAAATAAACACACCTAGGACTGCTGCATTTGATGCTCAAGCCGCTTCTTATTTTACTTGTATTGGTAACATGCACAGCAGATGCCACCAATATAGATAGCACTAGCCAGCAAACCGTATCTAATTTTTGGCTATACGAAGACCCAAGTCATCACTTTAATGGTCAAACTGTCTTGTCTACGCCTGAATCAAGCTGGCGAGTAATCCAACAAAAGAACATTAACTTAGGTTACCGAAACCCCACAGTGTGGTTCAAATTTGAACTCACTAATATCACAGAGCAAACACTATCTAAACTACTGGATATAAATTACCCGCTTCTGGATTATGTCAGCCTCTATTTCATTAAAGACGATACCGCCATACCCTTGATGCAAACCGGTGACAGCTTGCCATACGATAGTCGTAATATAGACCACCCAAACTTTGTCACCGCTATTGACCTCCCCCCCAACAAAACAATGCATTACCTCTTAAAAATCAAAAGCAATGCACCGATTCAATCAGAAATTAAAGTCTGGTCTCCTGATGAGTTCCAATCATATTACCGGTCAAAAGCAAGCCTGACATTTTTATACCTGGGCATTTTATTTAGCGCCGCATTATTCAACTTAGTAGTATTCATTTTCATCAAAGAAAGAACCTATCTCGTGTATGGCTTATATGCTGGCACCTTTGCATTATTGATGGCCTCTCAAGATGCCATCCTATTTGAATATGTATTCCCTAATCACCCGAAGTATCATAATTGGAGTCAATTAATACTTGGCTGTGCGGCCATTTCACTAACCATGCTGTTCAATCTTTTTTTTCTAAAGCTAGATCCGAAAAACAAAGGACGCTCAATTTACTTAATGAGTTTTGTGCCTGTTTTTATTTTATTGATCGCCTTTGTTTTTAATTATGTTATAGCGATAAAATTAGCATTGATTTCTACATTAATCATGCTGCCCGCGTGTTTTTTTATTGGGCTATATCATTCTAAAAACAGCATTAATCGTGCTTTTTATATAGGTGCATGGATGTGGTTTGTCATAGGCTTTGTTATTTTTGCTTTGGCACGCTTGGGATTAATACCTTTTAATACCTTTAGCAATCACGCCATTCAACTTGGATCAACGCTGGAGCTACTCACTTTTGCTATCGCATTAGCAAGACGCTTACACATAGAAAAAGAAACACGCATACAGGCTCAGCAAATCATTATTGACAGCAGTCGACAGAGCGTCAAACTTCAGGAAGAACTATTGCATAATGCCACACACAATGATGTCACAGGCCTACCAAATAGAAACAATTTTTGTAAATGGCTTGATCGAAACCTCACCGAAAACGTTCCGTTTACTCTAGTATTAATGCGTTTATCTCGCATTGCAGAACTGGACAAAACTTTGGGGCGTGATATTAGCAACTATGCATTAGAGCAATTTGCCACCGTTCTTAATCGAGAAGTCCAGTCAATTGAGGGCATTCAATGCCTTAACACCCAAGAAGATTTTTACGCGGCAAATTTAAGCAACAGCACGCTGGGGTTTGTACTCAAAACAGACAATCATCAAGCACTCAAAGCAAAACTTATATCACTGAATAAAACCCTCAATAGTCCAATTGTAATTAATGATATGGAAATAGAACCCTGGGTAATATCAGGCTATGCATGCTACCCAGAGGATGCTCAAAACGCACAAACCCTTTTACGAAATGCAGGCATCGCAGTAGAACGAGCCCATCAGTGTGACAACCAAATTAGCAACTACCACAAAATAATCGACACCTATGATGAGCGCCGCCTGCTTTTAGTTAACGAACTGAAAGCGGCCATCGCTCAAAATAAAATGGCCCTCTATTATCAGCCTCTAATCAACACCAAAGACAATACTATTATGGGAGCAGAGGCTTTAATTCGGTGGCCGCATGACGAGTATGGCATGATCATGCCCGATGAATTTATAGAAATAGCTGAGCAAACAGGCATTATTCAAGCATTAAGCTTATGGGTCATCAAACATGCACTGCAGCAATTAAGAATATGGAAGAAATACAACCCCGAATTTATGATGTCCGTGAATATCAGCACTCACAACATCCAGGATTCACACTTTATTGAAGCCGTTTCTTTTTTAATGAATGACCACAAAGGCTTGGCTGAAAATATAATTCTAGAAATTACCGAAACCCAAATGATGGGCGATACGCAGCATGCGTTAAAAAACCTATGGGCCCTTAACGAACTTGGATTTAACCTGGCCATTGATGACTTTGGAACAGGCTACAGCAATCTTGGATACCTAAAGAAATTACCCGCCAATGAATTGAAAATCGACAAGTCGTTTATGCTTAATTTAGAAGATGACCCACAAAACCAAGTCCTAGTACAAACAGCCATCGATATGGCCCATAACTTAGGTATGAGCGTTGTCGCTGAAGGCGTAGAGTCAGAGCGTTGCTATAGCCTTCTTAAAACCATGGGGTGTGATTTATGCCAAGGCTACCACTTTAGCCTCCCTATTCCGGTTGATCAGTTTGATCGAATTCTAGATAAACCCGCTAAAATCTAGCCCAGCCCCCTGGGTTTTCGCTATAATGCACCGCCTTAAACCTCACGCAGTCTTATTCAATGTCCAATTCGCGCCAAACCATCAATCGTACCTTCTCCACAGCCCCAATGATGGATTGGTCTGACAGGCATTGTCGTTACTTTTGGCGCCAGCTATCTAAAGAAGCTCTGCTTTACACTGAAATGGTGACCACTGGGGCCATTATTCATGGGCAAGGCGGGCCTGAACGCTTTTTAAGATTTGATGAGGTTGAACACCCTGTTGCCCTTCAACTTGGGGGCAGCAATGCCAGCGAGTTAGCGCAGTGCGCTAAGATTGCTCAAGACTTTGGTTATGACGAAGTCAACTTAAACGTTGGCTGCCCAAGTGACCGCGTGCAAAACAACATGATCGGCGCTGTATTAATGGGGCACCCTGAGCTGGTGGCTGATTGCATCAAAAGCATGCAGGACGCCGTAGACATTCCCGTTACAGTTAAACACCGCATTGGCATAGATGACCAAGACAGCTATGAAGAACTGCACCACTTTGTTGAGACTGTTGCAAAGACAGGTTGTGAAACCTTTATTGTTCACGCACGCAAAGCCATTCTTCAGGGCTTATCTCCCAAGGAGAACCGTGAAGTGCCACCGCTAAAGTACGAAGTAGTGGCACAGTTAAAGCGCGACTTCCCTGATTTAGAAATCCTTCTTAACGGCGGGCTGACCACCTATGAGCAAATGCACGACGCACTTACCTACTGTGACGGCGTTATGCTTGGCAGAGAGGCCTATCACAACCCATCAATTTTACTGGGCGTGGACCATGCGTTTTATGGCCATGAAGTAGACACCCGCAATCTCAAAGACATCGTACGCCAGCTTTACCCTTATATAGAGGATCATTTAAGCGAAGAGCGCAGCAAGCTGGCCTACATCACCCGACATATTCTGGGCTTGTTTAATGGCCTGCCGGGTAGCCGCCAATTTCGTCGTCACCTGAGTGAAGAAGCCTACAAAAAAACCGCCGGCATCGAAGTGATCGAAGCGGCACTTGCCATGATGCCCGATGAAGTGACTGATTAATTGTTCATGAATTAATCCGCTGCTCTTTCTGTGTTTGACATTACCTGCCATTTTCAACAAAGTAAGGTCATTATCGACACGGAATAAGCGGTATCATGAACAAATTAGAACAATTAAAAGCCATGACATCAGTGGTTGCCGACACCGGCGACATCGAAGCCATCAAACGTTACTTACCTCAAGACGCAACCACTAATCCATCCTTGGTTTACAAGGCTGCCCAACTTGAACAATACCGACCTTTAATTGAAGAAGCCGCTAGATGGGCAAGTAATCAAGATGGCGATATTCTAGAAAACACACTGGACATGGTCTCCGTTAAACTTGGTATTGAGATCCTTAAAACCGTTCCAGGATACGTCTCAACCGAAGTGGATGCGCGTTTATCTTTCGACACCATTGCCACCGTTAATAAGGCCCGCCAATTAATCGCATTGTATGAAAATGAAGGCGTGGATCGTAGCCGCATTCTTATCAAGATCGCCTCTACCTGGGAAGGCATTCAAGCCGCAAAAGTCCTTGAAGAAGAAGGCATCACCTGCAACTTAACACTACTATTCACCATGGCCCAAGCCGTGGCCTGCGCACAGGCAAATATTACTCTTATTAGTCCATTTGTCGGTCGCATCTTAGATTGGTATAAAAAAGCAGAGAGCATTGATCATTACCCAGGACCAAAAGACCCGGGTGTTATCTCCGTTACCCGTATCTACCAGTACTTTAAAACACACGATTACAAAACCATCGTAATGGGTGCCAGCTTCCGTAACACCGAAGAAATCGAATGTCTCGCTGGCTGTGACAAGCTGACTATTTCCCCTGATTTATTAAATGCCTTAACTGAAGATACTGGTAAGTTAGCTCAGGTTTTATCCAGCGACAAAAACAGTGAAGAAGTGAAATGGGAAGCCTTGAGTGAATCCCAATTCCGCTGGCACCTAAATCAAGACGCCATGGCCACAGAGAAGCTTGCCGAAGGTATCCGTAACTTCACCAAAGACCTTGTTCTGCTAGAGCAATTACTGACTAGCGAATACCTTACTGAATTGGAAACAGCGTAATATGTTCAAACACATTCTAGACTGGTTCAACAAACCAGAAACTCAAGAAGCGCCCAGCAACCAAACTGAGCGTGCCATTGCCGCGCTCATGGTTGAAGTAGCCCTGGCTGACGACAGCATTGAACCTCAAGAGCGTGACAAACTTCCAGAAATGCTCCGCCACCATACGGGATTAACTACTCAAGAGTGTCTAGGTTTAATCGAAAGTGCCGAACAAGAAGTAGACCATGCTGTGTCCCTTTACGAGTTCACACAGCATCTGGATAAAACCCTGGAAATCGACAAAAAGTGCGAATTGATTACCCGCTTATGGCAGATATCCCTTGCTGATAACGAGATTGATCGCTATGAAGAACACACCATACGTAAAATTGCAGACTTACTGCATCTGCGCCACAGTGAGTTTATGCAGTGTAAGCACCAGGCCCTAGAAGCCCATGGATAAAGGGATTGTCATAGCTGGCGCCACGGGCGAAGTGGGCAAAAGACTTGTAGAAAAGTTAATTGTGCAAAACCCATCCACCCAGATTCATGTGCTCGTGCGCAAGCACTCCCCATTATTTCACACACAAGTCCAGCAGCACGTAGTCGACTTTAATGACCTAGAAGATTCCCCATTAAATGCGGCTTTTAGCCTGGCCATTTGCTGTCTCGGTACCACTATTAAACAAGCAGGCAGCGAGGCGAATTTTAAGCGGGTGGATCATGACTATGTACTGTCATTTGCTCGCTGGGCTCAACACCATGGATGTCGTGAATTTGCAGTTATCAGCTCTGTGGGGGCCAATGCCAAAAGCGATAATTTTTATTTATCCGTAAAGGGAAAGAT
Source organism: Bermanella sp. (assembly GCA_002683575.1). Classification (GTDB taxonomy): domain Bacteria; phylum Pseudomonadota; class Gammaproteobacteria; order Pseudomonadales; family Oceanobacteraceae; genus Bermanella. The sequence continues at coordinate 3,991 of NYTP01000027.1, read as the reverse complement.
GGAGCACAATCTTAACCAGATGAAGTGGGATCGATTATGGCTGCTGCGCCCTAGCCTTCTGCTAGGCCCTCGCCATGAATTTCGTTTAGGGGAATATGCAGGGGCCATACTAGGCCGCCTCATCAGTCCCTTTCTATTGGGCTCACTGAGTAAATACAAGCCCATCCACATGCTTAAGGTAGCGCAAACGCTTGTAAATTTATCTCAATCAGATGTTAAAAAAGAAGGCTGCTTTGTTTTAGAAGGCAAAGCCTTACACAAAACAAAATATTAATAGATTAAGTATTGGTGCCTTGCTTGTCTTTCTGTGCTTGCATAATGGCCGCAATCTTCTTTTTACGCAGCGCACACAAGTCCAGAACCCGCATTTTTTCAGCCGGCATTAAGTCATTCCACTTCTGCCTTTCGACTCTCGAGCGAAGACAGCCCATGCAGTAGCCCTTGGCGTTGCTCTGGCAGACCCCAACACAAGGGTTTGGAACAGGGAATAATTCAACTTGTTGCATATTCGACCAATTCTTAAGTGAAAATCCAGTCTAGCCTAGTGTCAAACACCGGCCAAGCCCATAACGCGACATCATTCAGGTTTATACCCACTATACGGTATATAACTATGAATTATAGAAGGCTTTCGTGTAGAATTTGGGCCACTTTTTCCACTGTGTTGTTTTGATTCGCCCAAAAACAGCGCACAGCAACCGCTAAATTATGGCCTATTCTAAGTCGTGATTTAGTAAATAATAGAGGCATACAATGACTGATCGCATTCAAGTTGGCGGCCTACAAGTCGCTAAAGAACTTTTTGATTTTGTTAACGAAAAAGCTATTCCTGGTACTGGTATTGACCAAGATAAATTCTGGTCAGAGTTCAGCGCCATTGCTAACGAACTAGCGCCTAAGAACAAAGCCCTTTTGGCTAAGCGTGATGATCTACAAGCTAAAATCGACGCTTACCACACAGAACGCAAAGGTCAGTCTCTTAACTTTGCTGAATACAAAGCTTTCCTAGAAGAAATCGGCTACCTAGTACCACAAGGCCCTGATTTCTCAGCCACCACTGAAAACGTTGAACCTGAAATTGCTGAAATGGCTGGCCCACAGCTAGTAGTACCTGTAATGAATGCCCGTTTCGCGCTTAACGCGTCTAACGCTCGCTGGGGTTCTTTATACGATGCCGCTTACGGCACCAAGGTAATCTCTGAAGAAGGCGGCGCTGAAAAAGGCACTGGCTACAACAAAGTACGTGGCGACAAAGTCATCGCATATGCCCGTGAAGTACTTAATACAGCAGCGCCACTGGCTACTGGTTCTCACGTTGGTACAACTGGCTACGCTATCGAAGGCGGCAAACTGGTTGTTACCCTTGCAGACGGCACTAAAACGGGCCTTAAAGAAGAAGATAAACTCGTTGGTTACACTGGCGACATTGCTAACCCAACGTCTATCTTGCTTAAAAACAACGGTCTTCACCTAGAAATCGTTATCGACCCAACTAGCCCAGTAGGCTCTACTGACGCAGCTGGCGTAAAAGACTTAGTATTAGAAAGCGCCCTAACCACCATCATGGACTGCGAAGATTCTGTAGCCTGTGTAGATGCAGCGGATAAAGTTGTGACTTACGGCAACTGGTTAGGCCTAATGAAAGGNGACCTTGCTGAAGAAGTTAACAAAGGCGGCAAAACTTTCACTCGTACCATGAACGCTGACCGTGAATTNACAGGCNTAGACGGCAACNNTTTCTCTTTGAAAGGNCGCTCTATGTTNTTCGTACGTAACGTTGGTCACCTAATGACTAACCCTGCGATNTTATTAGAAGACGGCTCTGAAATCCCAGAAGGTATTATGGACGGCATGGTAACCGCCATGATCGCCATCCANGACCTTAAAGGTAACAGCAAGGTTAAAAACTCNACGACTGGCTCTATCAACATCGTTAAGCCAAAAATGCANGGCCCAGAAGAAGTGGCATTCACCACTGAACTATTCGGTCGCGTAGAAGACGCACTNNGCTTGCCACGTAATACCATGAAAGTAGGTATTATGGATGAAGAACGTCGCACGACTGTTAACCTTAAAGAATGTATCCGTGCTGCCTCTGAGCGTGTTGTATTCATCAACACTGGCTTCCTAGACCGCACAGGTGACGAGCTACACACGTCTATGCTGGCGGGTCCTTTTGTTGCTAAAACGCAAATGAAGCAACAAACTTGGATTGGCGCATACGAAGATTGGAACGTAGACACAGGTCTTGAGACTGGCCTACAAGGTCGCGCACAAATCGGTAAAGGCATGTGGCCTATCCCTGACGAAATGGGTCAGATGATGGAGCAAAAAATCGGTCATCCAAAAGCTGGTGCAAACACCGCCTGGACCCCTTCTCCAACTGCTGCAACATTACACGCTATCCACTACCATATGGTTGACGTATTTGAAGTTCAAAACGGTCTTAAGACTCGCCAACACGCAAACGTTGATGACATCTTAACGATCCCGTTAATGAACCAAGAGCAAATCGACGCCCTAACCCCTGAGTTCATTCAAAACGAACTAGACAACAACAACCAAGGTATCCTGGGTTACGTTGTTCGCTGGGTAGACCAAGGTGTTGGTTGTTCTAAAGTGCCTGACATCAACAACGTTGGCCTAATGGAAGACCGCGCAACACTGCGTATCTCTTCTCAGCACGTAGCTAACTGGTTAGAGCACGGCATCTGCACTAAAGAACAAGTGAAAGAAAGCTTGAAGCGCATGGCAGCTGTGGTTGATGGTCAAAACTCAAACGACCCTCATTACATTCCTATGGCGCCTAACTTCAACACCATCGCTTTCCAAGCGGCTTCTGACCTTATTTTCAAAGGTAAAGAGCAGCCAAGCGGTTACACCGAGCCTCTACTTCATGCTTACCGCCTGAAGTTCAAAGAGATCAAAGGCATCAAATAAGTCTTTGTAACTTAAATAAAAAACCCAGCCTTTGCTGGGTTTTTTTATACCTATTAGAAAAGAACCCCTACTTCACGCACCCTTTAGCTGACTTGAAGTTCAAAGAGATCAAAGGCATCAAATAAGTCTTTGTAGCTTGAATAAAAAAACCCAGCCTTTGCTGGTTTTTTTGTACCTAATAGAAAAGGACTTCTCCTTCGGCACCCTTTAGCCCACCTGAAGCTCTAAGAGGTTAGAGGCATCAAATAAGTCTTTGTAACTTGAATAAAAAACCCAGCCTTTGCTGGGTTTTAAATGGTAATGAAAAGTATTAATTCCTAAAATACAGCTTAAAGCTTACTATGCAAACGCAATTCCAAACTCAAACTAAAGATTCATAACCCACTTTTCTTTTTGAGCATTCCAAAATAAATTACTCCAATTTTCACTGTAAAAATCAGAAAGTGAATCACCGCTTAAATGACCAAAGCTGGTATAACGGTTTAACAAAGCATTGTATTTTGCAGCATTACGTTCATAAGACCAGCTTCTAAGATAGTTAAGTGGCGTACCATTCATCCAGACAAGCCAACGCATGGCTGGGCGGTAACCCTTAGACAAAAGATGCTCAGTCAACTCAATATTATCATACCCTTTCAAGACACCGCTCTGCCAGGCCAGAATTCGAGTGTCTAAAGGCACAGTATCAAACGGCAACTCATTCAATGCTCTAGTGCCATTTAATCCTTTAATGACCCAAGCATTTAAATGCTGTCTAGTTGTGCCTGTATTCAAATGCTTACCAACAGCTATTGCACTTTGCGATGCACCCGCTTGGCTTAATAGAGCTAATTTTTTTGCAGCACCTAGCACTGAACCATTATCAAAGTGATGATAAAAAGAGGCAAAGTATAATGGATGCATTTTCGCCATGGTTAACATTGCAGTCATATTTTGAGTTTTTTTGTTTCCTAGCATTTCAATTATATTGCTTTGATAGCCACCACAAAAAATACAGGTCTGGGTCACAACCAATTGAGGGTAGCTCGCCCAAGCAGGCTCTAACTTGACT
>NYTP01000026.1 GCA_002683575.1 Bermanella sp. | reverse complement strand
GTTGGCCACCCAGATCGGCACTTCTTTACCTGATAGAGGGTGGATGGCGGTTAAACCGGTGGCGCAGCCCTTTTTCTCCATGGTAGCAATTTCCGCTTCTGCGGTGCCACCTAGCTTGCATTCTTCGATGAACGCGGTGAGTTCGTCATTGCCCTGTGCCGCTTGTTGCGCCAGCGGGTGACCTGCGGCCACAGCAAGATAACTGACGCCCATTAATGTATCTGGACGAGTGGTGTAAACATCGACGGTGTTGGATTGGCCTTTGATCTCGAAGCTCATCTCAACGCCTTGGCTCTTACCGATCCAGTTGCGCTGCATGGCTTTTACTTTTTCTGGCCACTCGTCTAATTGATCCAGGTCGTTAAGCAGCTCTTCAGCGTAATCGGTAATGCGAATAAACCACTGCGGAATTTCTTTACGCTCAATTGGGCTGTCACAACGCCAGCAGCAGTTATCGATTACTTGCTCGTTGGCTAATACGGTTTGATCGTTCGGGCACCAGTTAACCGCCGAGACTTTTTTGTAGGCTAAGCCTTTGTCGACTAACTTGGTGAAAAACCATTGTTCCCAACGATAATATTCAGGTTTGCACGTGGCCAATTCACGGTCCCAGTCATAGCCAAAACCCAGTGTATTAAGTTGGCCTTTCATATAGGCAATGTTTTCATCGGTCCACTTGCCTGGTGCGGTGTTGTTTTTAATGGCGGCGTTTTCAGCGGGAAGGCCAAATGCATCCCAGCCCATTGGCTGCATGACGTTTTTACCTTGCATGCGTTGGTAGCGGGAAATCACATCACCTATGGTGTAGTTGCGCACATGGCCCATATGCAGTCGACCCGATGGATACGGGAACATAGACAAGCAGTAGAACTTTTCACGGTTGCTATCTACAACGGCTTTAAAGACTTTGTTCTCAGCCCAAAACTGCTGAACGGAGGATTCGATTTCGCTGGGAATGTATTGATCTTGCATAGGACCGATCTAGTAAATTCGCTGAATAAATAAAGGCCGATATCATACCCTAGACCAAGGCAATAGCACAGTTTTGCGCATTGAAATATCAAACAGGTGTTTACTTTTTGGTCTGGGCAGACAAGGATTTTTATGGGTAAAAAGAGAGTCTAACGTGGTCAATAAATGCTCTGTTTTGGGATCTTTTTTATCAACACCCAGATGGTGATATGACCTTCACTTGACCCAGCAAAGTCTACGACCGGTATTACTGGAGATGTCTTTGGTATTGGCACCATGCCCGATATCAGTGATGAGCCACCAACCGTGGTAGACGGCGAAATCGTAGAATAATGCAGTAACGCTTAAGATAGAAAAGCACCACACCTGTGGTGCTTTTTTATGGGTGAGGTTTATTTCGTATAAGTGTTTGATCTAAATCAGTATTTCGACATTGCATACGGATCTGTTCATTATGGTCATTGATCTTGGTACGTTTGCTCTGTAGTTTGCCTCTCTTTTTTGACAGGTAATGACTATGTTCAAGTGGATTACATGGGCTGGATGGTCAGTATGCTTAGTGAACTTTGTATCGGTGACGGCTTGGGCACAAGATTACGACAAGGTCATTGAGCAAATGCAGCTGATTAGAGCGAACCAGGTGGAGTACTCCATTGCGTTAGAAGAAGGCAAAGAACGTTCGATGCTATGTGGCTATTGCCATGGTAAGGACGGCAACAGTGTGAAGCCGGACATTCCAAATTTGGCTGGTCAAAATACGGAATACCTTTTAAAGCAGTTTCAGTTATTTGCTACCGGTGAGCGTCAAAGCTATGTAATGCAGCAATTGGCCCGCTCTTTAAACGATGAAGAGAAAATTAATATGAGCTTGTACTTTTCATCTCAAACGGTACGCCCGCAGGAAGGTATAACCACTTCTGCAAAGGGTAAAGCCAAGTACGGCAGTTTATGCGTGGCTTGTCATGGGGCTGATGGCCGTGGCGACCACGAATTACCGCGTTTAGCGGGGCAAAAGAAAACGTTTTTAATTAAAACACTCACTAATTTTAAAAAGGGTAAAGCCGCTCGCGCATCATCACCCATGGTAAATATCATGAAAGTGGTGAACGATGATGAGATTGAGCCCTTGGCGGATTATATTGCCACCATGCCTTAGTTTTGCCTTAAACGACCCACTTTAAGGTACAATGCGCACTTTTTAGGGGTCGTATATGGTTATTGAAGGCAACTCAGATATCGTTGTACGCTGTGAGTTTTTTGCAGATGCTGTGAATGGCCCGTGTCAGTGGCTGACCTTTCGCAATGGCTTTGTATTGGTGGTGCATGAAGCGTTTATGGCCCTGTATAAAGATGCTCAATCCATCGGTGACCCTCTGGGGAATGGCTTGAAGGTGATGGTGGATATTCCGGCTGATCAGGTACTAGAGCATTCGCCGCAAGGGTTTGTTAAGGAGTTCAGTGCGGGCTTTGTTGGGCTGGTGGGTGATAAAGCCATTTTAATCACGCCGAATGATATTCAGCTTTTCCCACACAAGTTAGATGCCTTACATAACCGTAATGAAATTGTGCGGCTTCAGCTTAATTAGCACTTATAGACAAAAAAACGCCCATAAAGGATGCTTTATGGGCGTTTTTTTTGCCAAGTGTTTAGCTTGGGTTCTGGTTTGTTTTCAAAGGCCAGTAGCGAGTTGAGCGTAAGCGAATCAAGAATAGCCCGGCCCAGCACATTATAAGCACCGGCCAGCTGCTCCACAGGTTAAACGGCGTATTTCCCGTCATAACCGTGGCTTTAGCGGTTAGCTCGCCGTATTCAAACTGAGGTAGACGGGCAACCACCTGACCTTTGTCATTAATCAATGCGGTGATGCCGGTGTTGGTGCTGCGCAATAAATACCGGCCATTTTCTAATGCTCGCATCCGCGCTATGGCAAAATGCTGCAGTGGCCCAATGCTGTGTCCAAACCAAGCATCATTACTGATGGTGATGAGTAAGCCTGTGTCTTTTGCGTAGCTTGCCACATGGTCGGGGTAAACGATGTCATAACAGATAAAAGGTGCAATGTCGTAATCCAGCGCAGCAGTTGAGACATGAATCGGGTCTTGGTCATTTCTGCCGGCTAGGAAATCGGACATGGGGATATTAAAAAAGCGCAATAAACCACGCCAGCTTTGGGGTATCGGCACGTACTCGCCAAATGGCACCAGCTTTTGCTTGTGGTATAAACCGCTGCTTTCCCCCAACGCTAAAATGCTATTGTGATACGCACCAGGCGAGGCTTCCGTTTGGTTTTGTTGGTAAGGCAGCCCTGTAATGACAGAGGTGCTGTGTTTTTTGCCTTCGGTATTGAGGTATTTTAAATACTCTTTTGCTTGATGGTGCAAAACAGTAATGGCGGTCTCTGGCCACAAAATAAGATCGGCGTCCCAGTGTTGTTCACTGGCTACTCGGTACTTTTCTAGGGTGGGGTAGATTTCTTCAGGCAGCCATTTTCGCTCTTGGCTGATGTTGCCTTGAATCGCCACAACATCAATTTCACCGTCTTCAGCCGGCTGAGTCCAGCTGATCTGACTTAACAATAAACCCAATAACCAAGGGCTTAATAAAAGAGCCAAGCCGGATTTGTATTGGGTTTTCCAAGACCAATCCACCAAGATGGTGGCGCTCAATGCCATGATTAAACCAATACTATAGACCCCAAGTACTGGGGCAAAACCGGAAAGCGGTGTGTCTATGTGGGCATCGCCTAGGAATAACCAAGGAAAGCCTCCGAGCAACCAGCTGCGTAGCCACTCAAACAATACCCAAACAACAGCAAAGCTCAGGTAAGGCAAGGCATGAGCGCTAAACCACTTTTGATAGCTATAAGTCATTAAGGCAAAGAACCAGCCAAGACCAGCCACAAACAAAAGGGTCATTAAGAATGCTAATGGTGCCGCGGTATGACTGTAAACGTGAATGCTCACATATACCCAGCTTACTCCAGAGGCGAATACCCCAAGCCCATACCACCAGCCGCGCCAAAGGGCTTGTTTAGGTGTGAGGGATTTAAGTGAAAGGTATAACAAGGCGATGGATAAAATCTGCACCGGCCAAAAGTCATAAGGGGCAAAGCTAAAAGGTAAAAGTGCGCCGATGATGAGCGCAAAAAAATGCCCTAGGTATCCAGGGCGTTTCATCCATGCTGTATCAAAACCCATGTAAATTATTCTTCTTGTTTGGTTTTTGTGACTTGTAATAAATGTATCTGGCGACTGTTCGCGTTGACCACTTTAAATTCGTATTGGCCAATGATGATGGATTCATCACAGTCCGGTAGGCGGCCAAATTTACCCATAACAATGCCACCAATGGTGTCGAACTCGAAGTCTTCAAACACGGTGGCAAAGCTTTCATTAAAATCTTGAATCGGCGTTAGTGCTTTCACCATGAAGGTGTCATCGTCCACTTGCTTGATGAAGGTGTCTTCTTCATCAAAGTCGTGTTCGTCTTCAATGTCACCAACAATTTGCTCAAGTACATCTTCGATGGTCACAAGGCCGGCAATGCCGCCGTATTCATCAATGACGATGGCCATGTGATTACGGGTAGCACGGAATTCTTTCAGTAATACATTGAGGCGCTTACTTTCAGGAACAAAGGTGACTGGGCGCAAAATTTCTTTGATGCGAAAGTAATCCGTATCCTGCTCAAGCACTAAACCCAATAAGTCTTTAGCCAGCAATATGCCCAAAACTTCATCATCGTTTTCACCTAGTACAGGAAAACGCGAGTGAGCACTTTCGATAATCAAGGGTAAGAAGTCTTTGGGTTTTTGGTCAGCGTTGACGAATGCCATTTGTGAGCGAGGAATCATGATCTCGCGCACTTGCATGTCGGCTACTTGAATGGCTCCTTCCATGATGGAAAGCGCATCACTATCCACTAGCTGGCGCTCTTCCGCTTCGCGAAGGATGTGCTTGATTTCATTACGGCTTTTTGGGTCCCCTGAAAACAGGCGTAGACTTTCTAGCCAGGTAAACAGGGACTTTCTCGGTCGGTCTTCGTTCATTATATCAATCAGTGATGAAGTAAGGGTCGGCGATATCTAGGCGCGCTAGTATTTGCCGTTCAAGGTTTTCCATGATCTCGGCTTCTTCATCCTTTATATGGTCGTAACCTAATAAATGCAAGCAGCCGTGGGTGATCATATGCGCAAAATGATCGCTAAATGTCTTGTTTTGCAGGTGTGCTTCGGCCGCTACCACGGGGACACATACCACTAAGTCGCCAATAAGATCGCCAATTTCATCCATGCCTGCTAATTCAGGTGGCATTTCAAACGGGAAAGACAAGACGTTGGTCGGCTTGTCTTTACCGCGATACTCGGCGTTGAGCTGTTGGCTTTCTTCGTTATCCACAAGACGAATGCTCAGCTCAGCGTCTTGTTTAAAGTCGGCAAGGGCGCACTCGGCCCACTGGGTAAGCTGTTCTTCAGTGGGTAAGGGCGAGTGTTCACTGGCGATCTGGATATCCACATCAATCATTGGATGTGTCCTTTTTCGCAAGGGCGGCGGCTTCTTTACGGGCGGCCTCTTTGGCATCGTGTGCGTCGTAGGCGTCTACAATACGTTGAACCAATGGATGGCGAACCACATCTTTGTTGGCAAAGTGAGTAAAGCCAATGCCTTCAACATCTTTGAGGATGTTAATAATATGGCCCAAACCTGAGCGAGTACCGCGAGGTAAATCCACCTGGGTAATGTCGCCTGTGATTACGGCTTTTGAGCCAAAACCAATACGGGTTAGGAACATCTTCATTTGTTCAGGGGTGGTGTTTTGGCTTTCATCTAAAATCACGTATGCGTTGCTTAGGGTACGCCCACGCATATAAGCCAGAGGTGCGATTTCGATGACGTTACGCTCTTGCAGCTTAACCACTTGCTCGTAGCCGAGCATATCGTGCAGTGCGTCATATAAGGGGCGCAGATAAGGGTCAATTTTTTGTGCAAGGTCCCCTGGTAAGAAGCCTAATTTTTCGCCGGCTTCAACCGCAGGGCGTACCAGTAGGATTTTTTGCACATCATCGCGTAATAGGGCTTCAACGGCGCAGGCCACCGCAAGATAAGTTTTACCTGTACCAGCAGGGCCAATACCAAAGTTCACATCGTGGTCGTGAATCGTGCGCACGTATTTTTGCTGATTAGGGCCCCGTGGCTTAATAATCAGCTTAGGTGTGCGAATCACGATGGGTTTATGGGCCCCTTCGTTGTGGTCTTTTTGATAGGCGATTTCAATATCGGCTTCTTGCAGTAGCAAGTGAATCAGATCCTTACGAACTTCAGTGCCGTTATGGGTTTCGCGGTAAAGGCGTTGAATGATTTGGCTGGCATGATCCACACCCTTGGCTTCGCCGGCCAACTTAAAGTGATTGCCTCGGTTAAATATTCGAAGCGAAAAGTGACTGGCGATCTGCTTGATATGGCTATCAAGGTCTCCGCATAAGTTCGCCAGACGACGTGCATCGTCTGGCTCTAAATAGAATTCAGCTTGTGCGGTATGAAGCTTTTCAGCGCTGGCGGTTGTCATTCAGTCAGGTATTCCCTGTTTTAATATGAATTAGAACACGCCTTCATCAAGGATGGCGTGGCCATAAAGGCTATTAGTATAGGCCTCTTCGATTTTCACTTTAACAAATTTTCCGATCAAACTGTGGTCATCACTATGAAAATACACGGAACGGTTATTTTCAGAGCGGCCCATGAGTTTACCAGGGTCTTTATTCGAAACACTGACTACCAAGATGGTCTCCACTTTCCCTACCATGCGACGGCCAATTTGCTGGGCGTTTTGAATGATGCGGTCCTGCAGAATGGCTAAGCGTTTCTTTTTCACATCTTCTGGAGTGTTGTCTTCAAGCTCAGAGGCGGGTGTGCCTGGGCGCTTGCTGTAAACAAAGCTGAATGAGGTATCGAAGCCAATTTCATGAATCAGATTCATGGTGTCCTGGAAATCTTCATCGGTTTCACCAGGGAAGCCAATAATGAAGTCGGAACTGATGCTGATATCTGGGCGCACTTGCTTGATACGTTTGATTTTATCAATGTACATATCCACTTCGTGGCCGCGCTTCATGGCCGCCAGAATCTTGTTGGAGCCGCTTTGTACAGGCAAATGCAGGTGGCTGACCAATTCAGGCACTTCAGCGAAGGCTTGAATCAGGCTGTCAGTGAATTCAAGAGGATTAGAGGTGGTAAAGCGAATGCGGTCGATACCGTCTACGTCTGCCACATGGTGAATTAACTCAGCGAGGTCCATGATGTCACCATCATCGGTTTGGCCTTCGTAGCAGTTAACATTTTGGCCAAGTAGGTTGATCTCACGTACACCTTGGTCCGCTAGCTGATGGACTTCTTTCATGACATCGTTAAACGGACGACTGACTTCTTCGCCACGGGTATAAGGCACTACGCAAAATGTACAATATTTGCTGCAGCCTTCCATGATGGATAAAAACGCGCTGCCACCATCCACTTTAGGGGCGGGCAGGTGATCGAATTTTTCAATTTCAGGGAAGGTGACATCCATAACCGGGATGCGATTGGCTTTATTGTTGGTGGCGTCGACAAATTCTGGCAGCTTATGCAGGGTCTGTGGGCCAAAAATCATATCCACCTGTGGGGCGCGTTTACGGATGGCGTCCCCTTCTTGGCTAGCAACACAGCCGCCCACACCTATGATTAGGTCTGGGTTCTTTTTCTTGAGCTTATTCCAACGGCCTAGCTGGTGAAAGACTTTTTCTTGGGCTTTCTCACGGATAGAGCAGGTATTGAGCAAGATAACATCCGCTTCTGCTTCATTATCCGTCATCTCCATAGCGTGGGTATCTCCCAGTAAATCTGCCATGCGTGAGCTATCGTACTCATTCATCTGGCAGCCATGGGTTTTAATGAACAACTTTTTCGCCACGGATTAGACCACTCATGCTATGTATTAGGGGCGCGCATTATAAACAAATGTGCAGTTTCTGCCCAGTTTTACCTTGGGATAGTTAATTGTGGACTGTCGGCGATGTCTTACACAATATGTCGCTAAATGAGATAGGCATCACAAAAAATCCTGTTAGAATGGCCATTATAAACATGGTCTAAGTTTTGGCCGGTTAAGGGTAAAGCACTAGTAAGGAGTCAAGTGTGGGAAGATCAGCAATGGAGGGCAGCTCAATGACACAAGACGGTTACCGCTTAAGGGGTGATGGCAGCAATGATGACATTATTGTTCGCCTAGAAGCCGAGATTGAAAAGTTGGAATCTCAGCTCGCTCGATTGCAGGTTGAAGACGCACCTCACCGATTCAGCTTAATGAAAACCTACCGCATCATGATTGAGTCACGCATGGATCTCCTTAACCAAATGCGTTGAGAGCACCACACTCAAACGGATAAAAGCCACCTGATACGGTGGCTTTTTTGTTGGGAGGCGGAGCCTCTACCTCCCTGACTGTTTTTCTAAACGTCTTATCTCTGCTTGCAGTAACACGACCTTACGTTTCCACCTCTCTAATTCTTGTGTGTCGTTGCTTGTTTGGGTTTGTACATGTTTGGCTGATTTAAGTTTTTTAGCGTACTGGCTTAACAGCAGGGCTTGATCTTGCATTGACACGTTACGGATGTCTTTGTACCCTAAGGCGGTTGCAATCGTTTGCAGAAGCCCTTCTTGTTTAATGATCAGTGTTTCAATATCCCCTTCTTTTGCGTGCGCAATTTTCTGCGCTAGTCGTGCCAGTGAGAATAATCGCTCGGTATTAAATAGATTGTCTTGTGCTAAACCTGAGATATTCTTTTTATCTCTTGGGTTTTGTTGGATAAAGTTTTCTGTCTTTTTTAGTTCAGAAAGCGTCTGTTGATAGAGATTTGGTAGATTTTTTTGTACGCCAAGATCATTTGCTTGGGCCAACATCGTATAAGACTTGCTTAAATAGATCTGGCCTAGGGTCGCTACCTCTAGGTTGCGCATGACGCGAAGTAAAGTTTGCTCATTTTTTTGAGCCTTTATTTCTTCTCGTTGTTCGATCAGTTTGATTAGTTCAATATGGCTGTTGTCTATGTCTTTTGCAGCTTGTGGAAAATACTTGGCAGCGTTCAACTTTGATAGTACTTGGCGGTTGGCAAGACTTGCAGGTAAATACTCTTTGACCATTTTTTTATTACGCAGGCCCGCTTCGATTAACTCAATGCTCAGTTGAGCCAGGCGTTTCACCTTGTCGCTGTTTGTTTTTTCTAAATAAAGTGCTGAGGCTTCATCGTAAGCGTTTTGTGCTTGTTCTAAGTAAGTTGGCGCATAAAATGCTAAAGATTCTATATGAGATTTTTGTAGCTTGGATTTTGCCTGTTGCAAGAAAAACTGGCTGGACTTTGAGCTTTTTTGTGCCGTTTGTTCCGCGCGAAGGTCAATGTTTTTTTGATCAGGTAAACTTGAACAAGCCATTAAACTTGCAAATAATGTAAATAAAAACAAAGACTTAATGATATTGCGAGCCATATGATAAGTGCCTTAGAAGTAACAATACGTTAAACAAGAATCGATAAGTCGAATATACCACTATACTAACAAGAGAAGCTGTTATAGGCTGAAATATAGGTATTAAGCATGACGTTAGAGGGTGGTTTAAAAGACGTAAGTTAACCTCACTTAATGGGCGAATGGCCTAAAGTAGGTTTGAAAATAAGTAATACATGCAGTGCACTGCGGCAAATATGATGAATGGAGGCCGACTATGACACAGGCAGTTAAACACACTTTAAAGTGGCGCTTAGCCGATATGGCGGGCACTGGCACCGAGCAAGTCAATGTCGTCATGCCCGAGATGGATGCACAATCTACCCATGAGATATTATTAGCAACGGATATTCCCAGTCCCCATAGCAGTAACATGGATATCAGTTGGACTGACGAAGATATAGGCTTATTTCATGCGCTTGTTGAAAAAGTCTTAAGCGAAGATGATCGCCCAGATCAGTTTGATTTAGCGGACCCCGAAATCATAGACATTTTACATATGGTGGCAGCGGCGCATTTTATTCAGCCACTGGATGCAGATGAAATACTTGCCGATGATTTAACTACGGTAATGAATGAAACCGATATTGGTGAGCTGGCTGCGATACATACCCTTGATGGATTTAAGAGTTGTATTATTGCCGAGCTGGATAGTATTGAAGCGGTTTGCGTTTTACTAGAACCGCTGGTGGTGCCTGATAAAAATATCGACCTTGAGGTTTATGACACCCTGGTGGTGAATAAACACAGTCTATTGCCTGCAGAGTTTGGTAATGTAGAGCCCGATACAGGAACCGTACTTCATTAATTTTTAATCATCCCAAACAAAAAAGCCAAGTCGTTTATGACTTGGCTTTTTTGTTTTTAGTAACCTAGGCTGATCAACGCTCGATGGCGATGCTCACACCCATGCCGCCGCCAATACATAAAGTGGCTAAGCCTTTTTTAGCATCACGTTTTTGCATTTCATGAATCAATGTCACCAATACACGACAACCGGACGCACCGATTGGGTGACCCAGTGCAATGGCTCCACCATTTACATTCACTTTTTCACTGTCCCACTGTAGCTCTTTACCCACAGATAGGGACTGCACTGCGAAGGCTTCATTGGCTTCAATCAAGTCCACGTCGTTTAACTCCCAACCCGCTTTGGCAAGACAGCGCTTTGTGGCGCTGACAGGGCCAATGCCCATGATGCTAGGATCGACACCTGCATTCGCATAGCCTTTGATAGTGGCCAAAACCGTTAAGCCAAGTTCTTCTGCTTTTTCTTTGCTGGTTAACATAACGGCTGCTGCGCCATCATTTAATGATGATGCATTTGCTGCCGTTACGCTGCCATCTTTTTTAAACGCGGCGCGCATGCCTGAAAGTTTTTCAACCGTGGTGCCGGCACGAGGGCATTCATCTTTATCTACAACCAGGTCATCCCCTTTGCGTTGAGGGATATTGATGGCAATGATTTCATCATCAAACTTACCCGCTTCTTGTGCTGCGATAGCCTTTTGTTGACTGGCTGCAGCAAAGGCATCTTGTGCTTCACGGGAGATATCGTATTTCTCAGCAAGGTTTTCAGCAGTAATGCCCATGTGGTAATCATTAAAGGCATCCCATAGACCATCTTTAATCATGGTATCGACCATGGTGATTGGGCCCATACGTTGACCCGTGCGAGAGTTAGGCATCACGTGAGCGGAGTTAGACATGCTTTCTTGGCCACCTGCAATGATAACGTCAGCGTCGCCATTGGCGATTGCTTGAGCGCCTAGGTGAACCGCTTTTAGGGCAGAGCCGCACACTTTATTAATGGTCATTGCGGGAGTATGGCTAGCGAGTCCTGCATGAATCGCACTTTGGCGGGCCGGGTTTTGACCTTCACCAGCGGTGAGAACCTGCCCAAAGATGACTTCGTCAACCAGCTCGCTTTTTACACCAGAGCGGGCAATAACACCTTTAATGACTTGAGTGCCTAATTCTACGGCGCTCAGTTGAGCTAAGTTACCTTGGAATGCGCCGATGGCACTGCGACCGGCTGCAACGATGACCACTTCTTTCATGATTCTCTCCTAAAACCTGCACAACGGATCATGTGCAGAAAAAACTGTGCGTTACTTTAACCAAAAAATGGTGATTATCCTAGCTCATAGATAATCAGTAATTTTAAGTCCAATACCAATGCGCCTTTGATATTTGTCGTACTCAATTAAGCTGTGGCCATAACCTTCATAGTATTGGATAAACCCTAAAAAACGTCGACCAAGTGGGAATGTAAATTCCAACTCCCCCCATCCACGATTGCGGTCAGGATTGAGGTTGTTGCCCAAGCGAAACATAAGGGATTCACTGCCCACTTTTTTATACCAAATGAAATTGCCATACCCTAAGTATTGATGGATATCTGGATTGTCATTATCAGTGGGATCATTTGGGTTGGCTTTATCTGTTTCAGGAATTCGCCACCAAGGCTCTAACCCATATACACTATTCCCGCTGCGATGATAAAAGCCAGCAATGATTCGGTTCCAGCTTCTAGAGAATTGTTGGAATTGTCCATTGCTCTGATGATTCAGTGATAACGTCATATGATTGATGTAACCCCAGTCAGGAGCAACTTGTAAAAATAATTCAGGTTCGTGATTGGTTTCTCGAAACGGGCGTGAATTTTTTTCGTTATATACCTGCCAATAGGACTTATTGGTATAGGCCACATAAAGCCGATATTTATTTTGTTTATCGAATTGATGAATTTGATACTTCACACTGATTTGAAACATGGCTTCAAGGTTGTTGTAGCCAGGCCAGTCGTCACCGACGAACTTCTGGATTTCGTCGTCATTAATTTTTTCAGTATATGAAAACGGCATCACATAGTTGGGACGATGGGGCAGAATTGCGTAGGGGACCTTGATCGCTTTTTCTTCAATAATTTTTTTGCGTTCTAAGGCTTGCGTCAGTGCCTTTTCCCCATCCTCGGGGATGGGCTCATTAAGTGAGGGCAAACTTGTATTTTTAAGTTCTTGATTGGATAAAATATCTTCATCCAATTCAGTTTCTTGAACAGGCTCTGTATTTTCAGCATAACTAGCACTTGAGAACAGTTGGGTGCAAAGTAATGCATGGCATAGTGTCAATGTTATTTTATTCATATGCTTGATGTGTTTAGTGTTCATAAGGATAAGAGGCGCTTTATGTGATCATTAAATGGCGGTTTAAGGATACCTTTTTCGCAAATGATGACATCGATTAAATCATTTGGCGTCACATCAAAAGATAGGTTGAGTGCTTTGCAATTTTTTGGGGCAATTGGCAAGCCTTGTAGTTCGGTGAGTTCTTTTTCCGAGCGCTGCTCTATGGGAATGTCATCGCCATGTTGAATGTTTAAATCAAACGTCGAGCTGGGTGCGACCACCATAAATTTTATACCATGATGCCTGGCTAATATTGCCAAGTTGTAGGTGCCAATTTTATTGGCCACATCGCCATTGGCTGCAATTCTATCTGCCCCTACGATTACCCATGTCACTTTTCCTTGGCGAAATAATTGCCCAGCACCACCTTCACCTACTAATGTGACATCGATATTGTCGCGCATCAGTTCCCAGGTAGTGAGTCTTGCGCCTTGCAACCATGGACGGGTTTCACCGGCAAACACCTGAGTGATTTTTTCGTCTCTAGCCGCCGAGCGAATAACTCCAAGTGCGGTGCCATAGCCACCAGTGGCTAATGCACCTGCATTACAGTGTGTATAAACTTGGCTGTTGTTCTCAATTAGGCTCGCACCCAATGTCCCCATGGTTTGGTTGTCTTTAATATCTTGTAGGTGAATATGCTCAGCTTGTGTGAGCAGTGCAGTGATTTGATCGTCAATTGAATGATTTTTATATTGATTTAAAACGGTTTGCATTTTTTCTAACGCCCAGAACAAATTGATTGCGGTGGGTCTAGAGTTGGCTAGTTGTTCAATGGCATCGTCAAGTTGCAGCTTGGGTTGTTGGCGTTGACTGTGAGCGGCAATCACGACGCCATAGGCAGCGGCAATGCCGATGGCTGGAGCTCCGCGCACGACCATGTCAGTGATGGCATGGGCAATCGACTCAGCGTCGGTAAACGTTAGGTAGGTTTCTTCATGAGGTAGCTTGCGCTGATCCAATAAAGTTAAGGAGAAGTCGCTGAAAGTAACAGCGTGAAAGTTACTCGCATAAGCCGTGTTAAGCATTCAGTCATTCGCACTGTGTTAGGGTGTGCGAATATTATACCTTGAATTCATTCACGATGGCTTTCAATTGCTCTGCCTGTTCACTGAGTTTTTGTGTCGCCTTGGCCGTGGACTGTGCATCATCAACCGTTTGCTCAGAAAAACTGTTGATTCGTACGATATTTTCACTGACCTCCTCGGCGACGGTGCTTTGCTCTTGAGCGGAGGAGGTGACTAATTGATTCATTTGATGGATGGTTGCAATGGATTGCAAAATGGTTTCCAAAGATAAACCAGTATCTTTCGATTGATTCACTGCTTCTTCTGCCTGTGATTTCGAAGCTTCCATGGCGTTAACCGCCTGCGTCGCATTGTCTAANAGNCGTTGAATGATGTTGCCAATTTCGGCCGTGCTCTCCGCGGTGCGCCCAGCTAGGGTACGTACTTCATCGGCAACGACNGCAAAGCCTCGACCTTGTTCGCCAGCTCGTGCGGCTTCAATGGCTGCGTTTAATGCCAATAAATTTGTTTGCTCTGCAATATTACCAATGTCTTGTGACGCGGTGGCTATTTGTTCCACTTCATTGGCTAAAGCCTGGATGACGGTTTGAGCATTCTCAATATTATCGGCAAGTGTGTTAATCCCCTGGATGTTTTGTTTGACCACTTGCTGGCTTGATTCGGATTCATCATTCGCTTGCTGGGTGGCTTTTGAAGCTTCCCCTGCATTGCTGGACACCTCCATGGAGGTTTGCGCCATTTGTGTGATAGCGGTGGCCACTTGCTGGATTTCATGTTGCTGGTTTTCAATGCCTTCATGGGTATGCTGGGCTATGTTTCTTACATCTTCAGTGCTTTTTGTAACACCCAGTGCTAGGTTAGCCAGGACTTTAATCATTAACTGTAAATGGGTTGTGAAACCATTGAACCGATTGACTAGGGTGCCGATTTCATCTTGAGCCTTGGTTTCTAAGCGAACCGTTAAGTCCCCTTTACCGGTCGACATGCCCTCAAGCTCACGGATGATTTTAAAGAGGTTGGATGTAATGCTATTGGCAATAAGTAGAGAGCCAATGCAAATGAGAATGACAATGACGCAGGCAATGACCATACCTGTGGTTAAAGAGAGCTGACTGTCTTCTTTTGCCTGAGCGAGGCGCTGTGCGAAGTCCTCATGAGCTTGGGCACGAAACCCTTTGAGTGAATCGCTGAATTCGGCGTACTCTTCATTCATGGCTTGGGCAAGCTGACGCATATTGCCAAGCTCCATCTCACCATTAATGAGCCCTGTAGTGAGCTTGCTTGCCGTGCTGATGTATTTCTTTAATAGAGCGTCGAGTGTATCTGTATTAGAGCTATATTGTGGCGCAAGAGTGGAGATTGTCTGCAATAACTCTTCAATGGTTGTTTGGTGCACTTGCGCTTGTTTTATTAAGTTAATTTCACTTTCAGAAATGGCATCTTGTAATGCTGAGCGGGCGGCAAATAACTCAAGCCAGATGACCCCTATCTTTTCAAGAATAGGGTAATTCACCACCTGTATGCGCTCAAGTCGCTTGTCATTGGTTTGCGTGGCTTCAAAATGATATGCCACATAACTAGCAAAGCCTAAAGCGCTGATGAGCGCGATACTTAGGATTTTATATTTGAGTGATAACCGAGAGTAAATTGCCATAGGTATCCTTGGCGCAGTGCGCATTCCATTTATTGGGTTTAGTCAAAAAAACCAATGTGGGCAAGTTTTTGGCAAGAAATGTCATAAAACGATCACAAAAAAAGCCCACATAAAATGTGGGCTTTTTTCTTGTTCAAGGTGTTACGCCACTTGAACAGGGATGGCATTAGAAGTGTGGCTAACTTCGTTACCATCGGCTAAATAAATCAGGCGAGGTTTATATGCTTTAAGTTCTTCATCACTGTAACCAGAGTAAGCACAGATAATGACACGCTGTCCCACTTCGGCTAAATGAGCGGCTGCACCGTTAACTGAAATAATGCCGCTGCCTTCTTCGCCACGGATGGCATAAGTGGTAAAGCGCTGACCATTTTCAATGTTATAAATTTGAATTTGCTCGTTTTCATAGATGCCGGCCATATCCAATAGATTACCATCTATGGCACATGAACCTTCATATTCTAATACTGCATGAGTCACACGGGCTTGGTGTAGCTTTGCTTTAAGCATGGTGGATTGCATATTTACAACCTTGTAAAACGAATGTCAGTCTATGAGTTTAGATAAACCAAGCTAGGTTTTTCTTCATTACTCATTCTTAAGGGAGGCGCAGTATGCCCGAAGCATTTTGTTGATTCAATGATGCTTCGGGTTGGGGATTACTGCTTAAGGTTAATTCTTAAATTATCGATCAAACGTGCTTTACCTAAAATAGCCGCTGCTAATACAACCATGTCGGTATCGGTTTCTACGGCTGGTCGTAATGTTTTGGCATCACGCACTTCAACGTAGTCTGGTGTAAAACCATGGCCCACTAACTCTTGTTTGGCTAATACACAAAGTTCGGCAAAGTTTTTCTCTCCGCTTTGAATCTTTTCACTGATCTCATTAAGCACGCGGTAAATATGGCCCGCGGTGTTTTTTTCGTCTTCGGTTAGGTAATTATTGCGTGAGCTCATGGCTAAGCCATTTTCTTCACGGCAAGTAGGCACACCGACCACATCAAACGGTAGGTTGAGGTCATCAACCATTTTACGAATCACCGCTAACTGCTGGAAATCTTTTTCACCAAAGAACGCGGCATCCGGTTGAACCATATGGAACAGCTTACTAACCACTGTAGCCACGCCGTCAAAGTGACCCGGACGCGAATCGCCACATAACCCTTCGCTGACAACCGGCACGCTGATGGTGGTTTGGGCGTCTTGGCCATGGGGGTACATTTCATCCACTGATGGGAAAAACAATAAATCACAATCACGGTCGCGCAAGTGCTCTTGATCAGCGGCTAAGGTGCGCGGGTAGCGACCTAGGTCATCAATGTCGTTAAATTGCAGTGGGTTGATAAAGATACTGGCCACCACAAAGTCACATTCTTCTGAGGCTTGATCAATTAAGATCATATGGCCTTCATGTAAGTTGCCCATGGTGGGCACAAAACCAATGCGTTTGCCGGCATCACGGGCCGCTTTGATTTCAGCTTGGAGTTCTACAATGGTTTCTACCGTGTTCATGCTTTAAATCCATGTTCAGGCCCAGGGAACGCGCCTTGTTTTACTTCATCGTTATAGGCTGAAAATGCTTCGCTGATGGTGCGACCTTCAACCATATAATTTTTAACAAATTTAGGAATATGACCTGGGTTCATGCCCAGCATGTCATAACATACCAATACTTGGCCGTCGGTATCACTGCCTGCGCCAATACCGATCACTGGCACGTTAACGCTTTGAGTCAGCTTTTTAGCCAGCTCGCTTGGCACACATTCCAGCAATAGAGCATCGGCACCGGCGGCTTCCATAGCTTTGGCGTCGGCAATCATTTGCTCTGCTGCTGCATTTTCACGGCCTTGTACTTTATAGCCACCCAGTTTGTGAACATACTGAGGGGTAAGTCCCAGGTGTGCACAAACGGGAATACCACGTTCGCTCATGGCTTCAACGGTATCCACCAACCATGCACCGCCTTCTAGTTTGACCATCTCGGCACCGGCTTGCATGAGCTCGGCAGCACAAGCAATGGCTTGCTCGGTTGTGGCGTAGGTCATGTAGGGCATATCAGCCATTAATAACGCGCCTTGATTGCCTTGTTTGACGGCGGCCGTGTGATAACACATGTGTTCCAGGGTAACCGGAACGGTGCTGTCCTTGCCTTGCAATACCATGCCTAAGGAATCGCCAACCAATAACACGTCGATGCCTGCGCTACTTGCCAAGTGCGCAAAGGTTGCATCGTAGGCGGTGACCACGGTGAATTTTTCCTTGTTGCCTTTACACTGGTGCAGAGTGTTAATGGTGGTTTTACTCATAAGCTGGCTCACTGTTTTAATATGGGGCGTATAGTCCAGATCTGGACGGAGTAAGTCAAATGCCTTTTTTGACAGGCTCAAGGTCAAACGGTACACGGCTTAAAAAGCGGCTGAAATCTAAGCCGTTATCAAAGCATAATTGTGGCACCAAATCAGCCAAAGGGTACAACACAAAGCTCCTTTCGTGCATATGAGCATGGGGAACAGTGAGTCTTGGTGTGTGAATGTTAGCATTACCGTAAAGCAGTAGGTCGCAATCCAAGCTGCGCTCGCCCCAGTGACGAAGGCGCTTGCGTCCATGCTGCTGCTCGATGGATTGCAGTAGGTCCAGTACATCATGAGGGCCAAGCTGAGTTTGTGCGTGCGCCACTGCATTAATGAAGTCGGGCTGATCTTGTGGGCCAACTGGTTTGCTTTGATAAAGTGGGCTGATTCGAGCATTGCGTAGATGCTTATGTTGAGCCAGCGTGGAAAAGGCTTGCTCAACATGATCTAACGGCTGGTCTAGATTACTGCCTAGACCTATGTAGATATCGATCCAGGCTTTCATGGGGATAACCTAGTTTGTGGAGTCGTTACGGCGTCTTGGGCGACGATCAGATCGAGGCTTGCGTTCACGGATGCGCTCACGATCTTGATATTGCTGTTTTGCTTGTTGAACCAGATGAGCGTTATCACGTTGATACTGTGTCCACCATTTGCCCGCGCCAGCTAGTTGTTCACCGGCTTGTTCGCGCAGTAATAAAAAGTCATACGCTGCACGGAATTTAGGATGCGTGAGTATACTTTCAAGGTGCTTTTTTACTCGACGCTCTAGTCGACGCTGCATATCCCATATATTACGCACCACATCGGTAAAGCGTCTTGGAATGGCGGTATGGGTTTGCTGGTTGCTTAGTACCTGACTGGTGGCTTGGTGATAAGCCGCCGCCGGGGGCATGCCTTGTTTTTCAAATGTTTTTTGAGACTCCAGCACACAAGGCCACAAAAACACTGAAACTAAAAATGCTGGGGTCAGAGTCTTGCCTTGCGCCACTCGCTCATCGCTGTTGGCAAGTGCTTGCATAACAAGGCGGCGATAGAAGTCGTTTTCTTCAATGCATTGCTGAGAATGAGGGAATAACTGCCCAAATAAACCATATTGCTCAAGTAGCTCAAATGTTCGTTGTGCATAACCGGCCATAAATAACTTTAAGACTTCATCGAATAATCGAGCGGCAGGAACATCGGACATCAGGTGTGCAAGTTCATTGATGGGCTCGGCCGTTTTAGCGGCGATTTTGAAGTCGAGCTTGGCGGCGAAACGGACCGCACGTAACATGCGCACAGGGTCTTCGCGGTAACGGGTCTCAGGGTCGCCAATTAAACGAATATTTCGGCGTTTAATATCTTGAATGCCACCGGCATAACTGCGAACTGAAAAATCCTTAATGTCGTAATACAGGGCATTAATGGTGAAATCACGGCGAACGGCGTCTTCATCAATGGTGCCATAGACATTATCACGCAGCAGCATGCCAGAATCACTGGTCTTAGATTGCTGCTTTCCTTGAGCATTGTCGTGATGACCGCGAAGTGTGGCCACTTCAATCACATCTCGGCCATAGACCACATGGACCAAACGAAAACGGCGGCCAATTAAACGAGAGTTACGAAACAGTTTATTAACTTGCTCTGGGCTGGCATTGGTTGCCACGTCAAAATCTTTTGGGTTTAGGTCTAACAGTAGGTCGCGCACGCCACCACCTACTAGGTAAGCTTCAAAGCCTGATTTTTTTAAGCGATAAAGTACTTTGAGTGCATTTTCGCTGATGTTATCACGGCTGATATTATGGTCGTTGCGTGAAATGATCTGCACTTGCCCATCGGATACGGCTGGCGATTTTTTGAGTTTGGAAATAAGACGTTTAAACATGGTCAAATTGAAAGCGTAATTGATGGGAATGAGATAGCAAAATAATAATAATGTTAAGCCGTTTGCTGGTTTTTAAGGAGTTGGGAGTGTACAGAAGTTAAGCACAAACGCAACAAAAGTAGGGGTTAGCCTGTGTTTAAGGGTCATTAAGGGGTCGTTTGAACTGAGGAGAAAATGTCGAGGGCAGCTTTATTATTTTTATTGGTGCTGCCCGGGATTCGATTCGAGTGTTTTATTATTTTTATTATTATTAGTGTCGAATTGTGTTTTGGGTATCTGGTGCGCCCTTGTTGTTATTTTAATAATGGGTCACTAAACACTCAGAACACGAATTCTGTCTGGCCTGTTATTTTAATTATTTTGGCCCACAACTTTAAAATGACTTTTTTATTTTTATTGATGTCTATTTAAAGCTATGTGCAACTTCACTTTGTTATTTTTATTTGTGTGAATGTCGCTAAGTGTCCCTAATAAAGCATTTGCCGTGCCAGTTTTTAAAAACCCTTTAAATTCAAGGGTTTACGTTTTTTATTTGTTGCTACCCCAGTGTTCTGTCAGAGGTTTGTTACTTACCACCACCTTTGTGTGGCACAGATTGGGCACTTGGGTAACGCCGGTAACAACTTGACGCACACAGTCTGAAAATAAATGGAATTATTGACTGGGTCTAAGGGTAATGTTCGATTAAGTGTGCAATGACCCGAACAAAATCAATCATTTAGCTTCAGTTGAATGAAATTATCAGGTGGGCGGTCAAAAAATCGACAAATCGCTATTGCTGGCGACTATAGGTTGATGTTGTTGGGCTTTGCCGTGTTACCAAGGCGAGAGTGGGGGGAATAAATCAAGCAAATTGCTTTAAGCTTGTTGCGCGCTTGGCGATCAAACTCAAAGCAATCAGCTTCAGATGCCTATTATTATTTTTATTAATGGCCCGATGTGTAAGTGGCGGTTCTTATTTTTATTGTGGTCACTTAAACACCTATCATTGATGCTTTGTTATTTTTGTTTGTGCATCAATGTGACTTGTTGTGTCTATTGCATGGGGTGTGCCATAAAGTAAAAGTCTAATAAAAACAGCCACTTACAGATATTTATTTTGATGGCAGGGGTGTTTGCTGGGTTTACTGTTACTTTTTCTGACGCTTTAGGGCCTAGTCGTGGGACGACAGGTAACATTTTGACGCTGGGTAACAGTTTATCTGCGCGACGCTCTTTTATGGTAATAAAGAGCGACCGCTGAAAAGGCGAGTGAAGCTTATAAGGCTTACTTGGCCTTCTTGCGTGGGATTCCAAGTCGCTGGCGACGCTCCCATAAACTCTTACGGCTAATCCCCAGCTTTTGAGCCAGTTCGGTTTCGGTCATTTTGTCTTCATTTTCTAATACAAAATGCTGGAAGTAATCATCCAGTGATAATTCCGATGGATTGATGTCTTGAGCCTCTCGCTCAGTGTTTGCATCGTCTTTTTGTAAGGATGCCATCATTGAAGCGGGTACCTTATCATCACTGGTGATTTCGATGGCCATTGCATCGGCATTGATGGCTTCGCCATCATTCAAAATCACGGAGCGCTCAACGGCATTTTCTAATTCACGCACGTTACCAGGCCAGGCGTATGTGCTGATGTCCCGTTTACACTGATTGGAAAACTCTAGGAGGGGGCGGTTTAACTTTTCACATGCTCGCTCAAGTAATTTTTGCGCAAGCTCGAGAACGTCGTCACCTCGATCACGCAGGGGCGGCAGTTTCAACTCCACTACATTTAATCGGTAGTATAAATCTTCACGGAACTCGCCTTTTTTTGCCAGCTCTTTTAAATTTCGGTGAGTGGCGGCCACCAAGCGCACGTTCACTTTTTTGCTTTGTACACTACCCACGCGGCGAATTTCACTTTCTTGTAAAACACGCAGCAAGCGCGCTTGGGCTTCCAATGGCAGCTCACCAATTTCATCTAAGAATAAGGTGCCGCCATCGGCCGCTTCTACCAACCCTTGGCGAACCGAAGTGGCGCCGGTAAATGCGCCTTTCTCATGGCCAAATAATTCAGACTCGATGAGGGTTTCCGGAATGGCGGCGCAGTTAACACTGATCATGGGCGCGTCATGACGTGTACTTTGATCATGGATTGCACGGGCAACCAATTCTTTACCGGTACCGGATTCACCCAGAATAAGCACGGTGGCATCGGTTGGGCTGACTTTGCCGATTTTTTTAAATAAGTCCTGCATGGGTGGGCAGCTGCCAATGATGCCACTGGTTGGGTGTACTTTTTGAATCTCTTGTTTGAGGACTTGGTTTTGACGCTCAAGATTTTGAGATTTTAAAATGCGCTGCACTGCAATGAGCATCTCATCGTGGTCAAACGGTTTGGCAATGTAATCCACAGCGCCCAGTTTCATTGCATCCACGGCACTTTTTAAACTGGCATAACTGGTCATGATTAAAACCGGAGTGTTGCTGGCCAGTTCGATGAGCTCGGTACCATGGCCACCGGGTAAGCGTAGATCGCTGATGATGAGGTCAAACTGATCTAGGTCGAATTCTTTAGCGTCGGTTAAGGTTGGCGCTTCCTCAACCTGATAGTCATTACGCTCTAGCAAGCGACGCAAGGCGCTGCGAATGACTTTTTCGTCTTCTACGATGAGAATCTGGGTCATTGTATTTCCTTGTTCATGCAGTCGACTCTTCTTGGAATCGAGGTAAGCTGATCACCACGCAGGTACCATTGCCTTGGATGTCATCGGCAGGGCTTTGAATGTTGATGTGGCCGTAATGTTCTTCAATGATGCTGTACACCAANGCNAGNCCNAGCCCGGTGCCTTTACCCACTTCTTTGGTTGTGAAAAAGGGTTCAAAAATTTGCTCGATGGTGTCTGCACTGATGCCGCTGCCCTGGTCGATGACCTTGATGATGATTGAGTGACGCTCGGTGATGCTTTCAATACGAATAACACTGTTATCTGGGCTGGCGTCTCTGGCGTTGCTGAGTAGATTCACAAAGACTTGTTGCAGTCGCTGCTCATCTCCAAGCACGATGCAGTCATCAGTGCAGTTGTTTTCAAAGCGAATGTCGTCAGTGCGGCCACTGAGCTGTAATAAGTTAATGGCATCCTGTGAGCAGGCTTTCATATCCACCGGACCTTGTTCTTTATGCTGAAGGTGATTGCCGGTATGGGAGAAGTTCACCAGTGATTGCACGATGCGCGTGACCCGATGAGTTTGCTCTAGAATTTGTTCACCGATATCCAGTAAGTGTGGGTTATCGGTTTCGTATTTAATGTCTTGGGCTAAACAGGCAATGCCAGTAATGGGGTTGCCGATTTCATGGGCCACACCAGCGGCTAGACGGCCAATGGATGCTAAGCGCTCGCTGTGAATCAGCTCTTCTTCTAATAACTGGGTATCGGTTTGATCTTCAAGCAAGATCACAAGGCCGCCGTATTCATGATTATCTGGGTTTTGCAGTATGCCTTTATGCAAATTGATCCAGCGAGGTCGGCCATTTACTTCAATGGTTTTTTTATGCAAATGGCTGTTTGAATCATTAATAAAGTCCAATAACAGGCTGCGCAGTGGCTCTCTTAAGTTGGAAAGTTTGCTGCCCACCACGTCATCTGCGCTGATTTGTGTTTGCTCGGCTAGTGCGCTGTTCCACATTAAGATTTCACCGTCACTGCCAAGACTGCAAGCGCCCATAGGCAAGGACTCAAGGGTTTGTCGATGAAAGCGGCGCAGGTTATCAAGTTCCGCGGCCAAACCGGTTAGGCGTGAATGGTAAGCCTCCAAACCTTTTTCAATGAAATGAATGTCATGGCTAGCTTGCAGTTCACTGGAGTATTTATAGGGCAGCCACTGGCTGACCAAGCTATGGGCAACTGAGGGGCCCATCAAGCCTGACAAATTGACTTCAATTTTGCT
Organism: Bermanella sp.; assembly: GCA_002683575.1. GTDB lineage: Bacteria > Pseudomonadota > Gammaproteobacteria > Pseudomonadales > Oceanobacteraceae > Bermanella. The sequence continues at coordinate 11,352 of NYTP01000026.1, read as the reverse complement.
GCGTAAACGGCGTAATTGATAGGGACGGTTTTCTTGCGTGCTTAGATTTAAGTCCGCAAGTGCCTGTTGTACTTCTCGCTTGGCAGCTTGCTCACCTAAGGGTTCACTCAAGCACGCAATGAATTCCTGGGCGCTATTGTTGACCAGCTCTTTTCGCTGCGGGGCGCTTAAGGTGTCAATTGAGCAAGCCTCTGCAGCGCTGGCTTCAATGGGGCGAGTCGGGCTAATCAAAGACACGCAAGCAAACACCACAGCGTTAATTAATACCGATGATGTAGCCGCTAGATACCAATTCTCATGGGAAGTCGGTGGTAAGAAAGGCTGCAGCCAGTCTAGGGTTTGATAGTTCAATAATGGCAATAACATGGCCCATAACCACACCAACATGCCGCAGACCAAACCACTGATGAATCCTTGTCGGTTGGCGCTTGGCCAATATAAAACGGCTAAAACCCCGGGTAAAAACTGTAAGGTGGCGACAAATGCAATAATGCCCAGTTCGGCTAGATCTTTGCCCTGTGCAAAAAAGCGATAAAAACCATAACTGGCGGCAAATAAAGCCACAATAAGCCAGCGGCGTATCCACAGTAACCACGCGTACATGTCTTTTTTAGGGTTGGGCTGAAAGGCGGGCAGAACTATGTGATTGAGTGTCATGGCCGCCATGGCAATGGTGGTGACAATCATGATGCCAGACGCTGCGGCTAAGCCGCCGGTAAAGGCAATGGCCGCAAGCCAAGGGTTTTCTAATTTAAGACCAATGCCAACGGCAAAGTATTCCGCCGGCGTGTCCACGTTTAAGTAGACCCCTGCCCATAAAATCGGTGGGACCATCAGAGCCATAATCAATAAGAATAACGGCAGCCCCCAACTGGCAAAACTCAGTGCACGGGTGGAGGAGTTTTCAGTGAAGGCCATGTGAAACATATGGGGCATAACCAAGGCTGCAGCAAAGAATACTAACAATAGGGTACGCCATGGCCCTTCTTGTATGGAGTGTTGCATGCTGCTTAGTTTGTCGTGATTACTTTGCAACCAAGTATCCATGCCACTTGGGCCATCAAATACAAAATACATGGCGGCAATACCCAGAATACAAATGGCAATGAGCTTGATCACCGATTCAATGGCAATCGCAAAGACCAGGCTTTCATGTTTTTCCCGGGGGCTGACGTGGCGCGCGCCAAATAAAATGGCAAACGCGGTCATCACAGCGCAGTAGCCAAGGGCAATATCAATTCGACCAAACTCGTTATTGAGTAGACTAAAAGTATCGGTGACAGCGGTGATCTGAAGGGTGATCAGCGGCAGAACGGCGGCCAACATAACCAATGTACTGATGGTGCCGGCTGCACGGGAGCGAAACCGAAAAGCAAATAAATCCGCAAGGGACGTCAGCTGATAATCTTTGGTAATACGTAAAATTGGCTTGAGTAAAACCGGCGCCAGCACAAATGCGCCACTGATACCAAGATAGTAGGTGAGGTAGCCATAGCCATAGGATTTGGCTAACCCCACACTGCCGTAAAAAGCCCAAGCGCTGGCATAAACCCCAAGGGATAAAACATATATGGCAGGGTGTCGAACCCACTTGGTGGGAATCCAATTCTTTTCCACCATGTAGGCGGTGAAAAAAAGCGTAAACAGGTACGCTAAGATCATGCTGATCAAGGCGCCAACACTGAAGATCATAGCTTGTCCTTTTCTTGCCAGTATTGCAGCCACACAGAGAAGCCAATGAGGATCAACCAAAGAGCAAACGGGCGATACCAAGCCCCTTTGGGTTGAAGCCACCAATCAATGACGATGGGCGAAAACAAGAACGCCGCAAAGACAAATATGAGGATCAGTCGATGAATGTACATGGCTGGCCAAGTATGAAAATTAGGCGGGTGATGTTACTGGGGGTAACAGATTCAGGCAAGCTTTAAGGTATAAATGGCCAATAGTGGCTAGATTAGGCCATTATGACTGGGAAGGATAAGTGATGGCTGCCAGTGTTTAGTGGCTTCAATTAATAGCTGATCCAGTGTGCTCGTGTGCATATTGTCATGAATGGGCTGCTGCAAGAAACGCAGAGCGGATAATATATTCTGACGGGCATCATTGGCTTCAATGGCGGTGGCCTGGTTCTGTTTGCTCAGCTTCTGCCCTTGTGAATTGGTTGCCAATGGAATGTGAATGTACTTGGGCCGAGTGAAACCTAAGCGCTCCATTAGGTAAAGCTGTCTGGGTGTGTTGTCGAGTAAATCAACGCCGCGCACCACATGATTAATACCTGCATGGTGGTCATCAACGATTACGGCCAGTTGATAAGCGTATAAACCATCTTTTCTTTTTAATACCTGATCACCCACCTCATGAAATAGGTTTTGACTGTAATCCCCATAGATTCCATCCGTGAATGTGATCACTTGGTCGGGCACTTTAAGGCGAATGGCGGCAGGGTGCTCAATATCATGAGAAGGGTGTTGCTGGCACACGCCCTGGTGTAAGCCTGCACGAGTCGACAATTGCTTGCGTGAACACTGACACACAAACGTGTCATGACTTTTTGAAAGCTGTTCCAGTGCGGCTTCGTAGCGGCTGCTATGTTGGCTTTGAAATTGAATCTCGCCATCCCAAAATAAACCGTGCTGTTCAAGTTGCTGGGGGATACGAAGGCTGGCGCTTGGATCTTCGCGGGGAGGGTCAAGGTCTTCAATGCGCAATAACCAGGTACCGTCATGGGCTTTGGCGTCAAGGTAGCTGGCAAGGGCCGCCACTAATGAGCCGAAATGCAAGGGGCCGGTTGGAGTCGGTGCGAATCGACCGATATAGGGAGCTGTTTTATCTTTCATATAAAAACAAATAAGCACCTTTGTAAGGTGCTTATTCAGATGCCGCTTAATCTTATGGATTAGCCGCCGATTTGGCGTTCTTTAATTTCGGCAAGTGTTTTACAGTCGATGCAAAGATCCGCGGTTGGACGAGCTTCTAGTCGGCGTACACCAATTTCGATACCACAGGTCTCGCAATAGCCGTAATCGTCTTTCTCGATCAGTTCGATTGTTTTTTCAATCTTCTTGATCAGTTTACGTTCACGGTCACGTGTACGTAATTCAAGACTGAACTCTTCCTCTTGGCTAGCACGGTCATTGGGGTCCGCGTAGTTTTCAGCATCCGTCTGCATATGCATCTTGGTGCGGTCGGCTTCTTCCATTAACTCCTGCTTCCAGTTGTTAAGGATCATTTTGAAATGACTCTTCATTTCAGCGCCCATGTACTCTTCACCCTTTTTCTCTTTGTAGGGTTCGAAGTTAGACAACGCAAATGATTTATCTTCTGTTACTGGCATAAGTTACTGCCTCACCTTGTCAGGCCAAAGGCCAATCTTGTTTCCATTTTAGGTTCATTTCAAGAACGAACCCTATCTTTTGGCGGCGAAAAGCTATCAGATAACGATACGCTGTGCCACTTTATTATTTAAAAATGCAGATCTTTACCTAAAAATCAGGACAATACTGCTAAAACTTATTGGAAAGTACCATGAAATTAGCCCAACGGCTCTCACAAATCGAGCCTTTTCACGTAATGGATCTTCTGGCTAAGGCGAAAGCCATGCAAAATCAGGGGCGAGATGTGATTCATCTTGAGGTGGGGGAGCCTGATTTTCCAAGTCCGCAAGCCGTTGTGCAGGCTGGTATTCAAGCGCTCCAGTCTGGTTTAACCCATTATACTGGGGCCACAGGACTGCCTGAGCTTAAACAGCGTATCGCCGACTTTTATTTACAGCGATATGGTGAAAGCGTGGACCCTGGCCGCATTGTCATCACCCCAGGTGCATCAGGGGCATTGCAGTTAGTGGCATCATTATTAACCAATCCGGGTGAAAACTTGCTGCTGACGGACCCAGGCTACCCCTGTAATCGGCATTTTCTCGCCAATGTGAATGCCGATGGCATTCTTGTGCCAACCCTGGCTGAAGACGACTTCCATCTTACCCCCTCACAAGTTGATGAGTATTGGCAGCACGATACTATCGGTGCTTTGGTGGCCAGCCCGTCGAATCCTACTGGGTCTGTCATGAGCCGTGATCAGCTTAAAGCATTGCACGAAGCAATTCGCAGCAAAGAAGGGATTTTGCTGGTGGATGAAATTTATCATGGCCTGATTTATGGGGAAGCTGAACATCACAGCGCGGTGAATTTTGGCGAAGATGTTTTTGTTATTAATAGTTTTTCTAAATATTTTGCCATGACAGGTTGGCGTTTAGGTTGGCTAGTGGCACCTGAATGGGCAGTGCCTAGTTTAGATAAGCTGGCGCAAAACTTATTTTTAGCGCCCAATACGCCAGCCCAGCATGCCGCGTTAGCCGTGTTTGAACCTGAGGTCATTGAGGAACTCGAAGGGCGAAAAGAGGTCTTTGCTCAGCGATTAAATTATTTATTGCCGCAACTAAAACAGCTTGGTTTTATTATTCCAGCTCAACCAAGTGGCGCGTTTTATATTTATGCGGATATCAGTGGGCTTGACCATCCACATAAAGAAAACAGTATGCAATTGTGTTTAGATTTATTGGAGCAAACCGGTTTAGCCATTACCCCAGGCATTGATTTTGGCCACAGCCAAGGTCACCACTTTGTCCGTTTTGCTTATACCCATGATATTCCTGTACTTGAACAAGCGGTGGCACGCTTGCGTGTTTTTTTACAAACTACATCGTCGAAATAAGAAACGAATTATGAAATTTGAATTTCCGTTACAAAAAGGTCAATGGATTAAGCGCTATAAACGCTTCATGGTGGATGTAAAACGCCCTGATGGCTCTGAACTAACGGTACACAGTGCCAATACCGGTTCAATGAAAAACTGTTTTGTTGAAGGAGGTGATGCTTGGTACTGGGATAGCCAAAATGAAAAGCGTAAGTACCCGCATTCGTTAGAATTAACCGAAACCCCATCCGGTCACATTGCGTGTATTAATACGTCGCGGCCAAATTATTTAGCGGTGGAAGCCATTAAAAACGGCACGGTAAAAGAACTTCAAGACTATCAAGTTCTTAAAACAGAAGTGCGTTATGGTGATGAAAAAAGTCGAATTGATATCCTATTATCAGGTGGTGAAAAAGATATTTATGTGGAAGTGAAAAATACTACGCTATTAGAAAAAACCATCAACGGCACGGCAGATGAGGAAGGCTCCACCAAAGAAGGAATAGGGTATTTCCCGGATAGTGTTAGTGATCGAGCCAGTAAACATTTACGTGAGTTAATGCGTATGGTTGAGCTGGGCCACCGGGGTGTTATCTTTTTTTGCGTGAATCATACGGGAATAAAACAGGTGAAACCTGCGGATCATATTGATCCACTTTATGGTACATTATTACGTGAGGCTTCTGAAAAGGGCGTGGAAATTTTAGCCTATTCAAGCTTTATCGATGAAAATGAAATACGCCTTGAAAAATCAATCCCAGTTATTTTATGAGCTACATGGTTGCAAAAGATATTTAAAAATTAATGTATTATTGTTTGGTTTAATTAAAAAAAAGCAGCTTAGGCTGCTTTTTTTTTATGGGTAAATTGGCGCGATGAACAAAAGTAGACTACATATATAAGTATGCCCTTGCGGCAGCAATAATAAAAACAAAGGAGAAGCCCCATGTTTGGATTTTCTTACCGTGTATTATTGTTAGTCATCTCGTTGTTCTCTAGCACTGCGTTACCCCAACCACTTATTCAACCTTGCGAAAATCTGTTTTCGTCCATTCTTAAACAAGAGCCTTACTTACAAACAGAATTAAACGACCTGAAAAGTATGTGCGAACAGGATGTAAAACAAAAAAATGCAGCGTATTGGTCTTGTGTGGATCAGAGAATGAATCAAGGTCCAATTACGTTTGAGCGCTTAGTATTGTCATCCCATGTGTGTGGAAACTCGTCAGAATCAATTAGCGCAAGGAATTAATAGATTGATGTGAAAACCACAGGTCACATAAAAATATTAAGGCAAAAAATTACGCACTATTTTTAGGCTTAACAGCAAGAAAGTAAGGGGTCTGATTCATTTTAGTGCGCATAAAATGGAGGAGGTGCTTTGAGCCTCCCATTTTCATTGCAAAAATAACATCAAATACGTTCTTTTCGGTGCAGCTGCGGTGTCAGTGAATAGTTTTCAGGCAATAACAGTGCATGTGCGATTTTAGGCATTGTTATTGCTAAAGCCAGTAAGATCTTACGCTTAAATAAGGAACGAAGCCTTGATGTACGCACACTCAGTACTTCTATTTATAATGACATCTGTGTTTTCAATTCATGCTCTTTCGGCTCCTGAATTTATTGAACCTCAACCGCTGGCCCAGCGCATTAATACTCAGGTAGAAGATGTAAAAATAACATCCCCTATGCGTGTTCCCATGATTACTTGGGGTGGCGACATGGTGACGTTATTAGCCAATGGTATGGACACGCGAACGCAACCGGACAGTGCCATGGCGCAAGCTGGTTTGGATTATGAATTGGTCCTGCAGGATAATTTCGACAAACAATTACAAGACTATCTTTCAGGAGCATCCCCTTATTTACGCTGCACAATTGGTATGTGTAATCAGGCGTTAGATTTAATTAATAAAGACCCTAGAACCAAACCGGTTGTGATATATCAGCTTACCTGGTCCCGTGGTGGGGATACCCTAGTTGCAAAAAATCACATCATGACGGTAGATCAGCTTAAAGGAAAAACCATCGCTATTCAGGCATATGGCCCCCATGTGGATTTTATGACAACCCTGCTGACGCAAGCGGGTTTAAAAATGAATGATGTGAATCTTAAGTGGATGGAGGATTTAACCTTATCACCAAATTCACCGGCAGAAGCATTAAAATTGGATAATATTGATGCGTCTTTTATGATTATTTCTGATGCTTATGGTTTAACCTCTGGACGTCGTGTAGGCACAGGAAAAAATGACTCCATTGAAGGAGCCAGAATGATTATTTCCACTATGTACGCCCGTCGCATTATTGCGGATGTGTATGTGGTTCGCTCGGATTACTTTGAAAATAATAAATCCGAGGTACAAGCCTTTGTGCAAGCCCTGATGAGCACCTCTCAAGAGTTTCAAACCCTCATGGCCGATTTAAATAACCCTAAAAAGCTGAAGCTGCTAGAAGTGTCTGCGGATATTTTACTGGGTGACAAAACAGCACAGTCGGATATTGAGAATCTCTACTATGATGCTCAATTTGTTGATAAACAGGGAAATATGGACTTCTTCACTAACCCTCAATTCCCTTACCGTCTGGATGTACTCAACAAGCAGGTACAAAATGCCTTTAATGCCATCGGATTAATTGAAACAAGAGCACCGATGGCCTCTGCGCAATGGGATTATGCGTCCTTATCTGAATAAGGTGCACCTTTAAAGCTACCTGTGTAACGCTGCCTTATGAAACGGCTTGCTAGGGCTTCTTAGCGAGCGGGCTTGAGGCTGATTGGTGGCGCTGCGAGCCTTACCCTTCTTTGTTTCACTCAGTGAGACCTATTTCGTCGGCGAGCGCTATTTCTTGCTAAGCTTCTGTTAGAATGCCCCAATATTTCCACTCTCTTATTTCATAGGTGTTGCGTGAGCCAACCTAATTTTTCCCAGTTGCCGTTAAACCCAAGTCTGTTGCAAAACCTTGATGACATGGGATACACCAGCATGACGCCTATCCAGCAACAGAGCCTTCCGGCCGTACTTGAAGGTAAGGATGTCATTGCTCAAGGTAAGACGGGCTCAGGCAAGACCGCTGCGTTCGCATTAGGCTTGTTGAGCCAGCTGGATGTAAAGCGTTTTTACGTGCAAAGCTTGGTATTATGCCCAACCCGAGAGCTGGCAGACCAAGTGGCGAAAGAGATTCGTAAACTGGCCCGTGCCATTCATAACATCAAGGTACTGACTCTATGTGGCGGCATGCCATTTGGTCCCCAAATAGGCTCCCTCGAACACGGTTGTCATATTGTGGTGGGCACCCCTGGTCGTATAGAAGAGCATTTACGTAAGGGCACTCTTAAACTAGATCGTTTATCNACCTTTGTNCTGGATGAAGCNGATCGCATGTTAGAAATGGGTTTTCAGGATGCGCTGGATGCCATTATGGATCANACCCCTGAAGACCGTCAGACTCTATTGTTTAGCGCCACATTCCCCGAAGGTATTCAGAGAATTGCCCAACGTGTGATGCAAGACCCTGTGATGGTGAAGGTAGAAGGTGGACACGATAACACCAGTATCAAACAACGTTTTTACAAGGTACAAGATAACAAACAGCGTTTGGTGGCGGTGAAGCTTTTACTATTAAAGCATCAACCTGAAAGCTCAGTGATTTTTTGCAGCACCAAACGTGAAACGCAAGAGGTCTGTGATGAGCTGGCTAGCATGGGGTTTGCGGCGGTGGCGTTACATGGTGATTTAGAACAGCGTGATCGAGATCAAACCCTGGTGCGCTTTGCGAACAAGAGTGCCTCTGTTCTGGTGGCCACCGATGTGGCAGCCCGTGGCTTGGATGTTGAAGACTTAGATTGTGTGATCAACTATCAAATTGCCCGTGACCCAGAAGTACACGTACACAGGATTGGACGTACTGGCCGTGCAGGAAGCAAAGGCCAAGCCTTTACTTTACATGTGGATAACGAAAGCTACAAAATGGCGGTATTGGCTGAGTACCTAGGTATTCAGATTGAAAACGATATTTTGCCGCCTTTTAAATTATTAGAAAAACAGCCTTATAAATCGAAAATGGTCACTTTGCAGATTGATGGGGGGAAAAAACAAAAAGTCCGCCCTGGTGATATCGTGGGTGCGTTAACCGGTGATAATGGCATTGCATTTGAACAAATTGGCAAGATTGATATGTATGACAACTGGGCATTTGTGGCGGTGGCTCGTGATGCAGCAAAACCGGCTCTTAAAAAAATCAGTGAAGGCAAGCTAAAAGGTCGTTCGTTCCGCGTACGTCGTTTACGTGGCTAATGTGTTTAGCATCAAGACTTAAAAAAATGGTTGGTTGATGTGGTAGAAAAACGCTCAAGTGAAGAAGAAAAATTAATTCTCGAGCACGATGCCGCTAAGTTGTTTATGCGCCAGTATGAGCAACTTACTGGCCATGAAATTCGCCACATTTGGCATAACCAGCCTAAGCGTCCGGATGTTTCCTGTATGCTTGAAGGTGAAAAACTAGACCTAGAAATCGCTCATCTTTATGGCTCACCAAAAGAAGCCATGGATATCTTAAAGCAAGGTATTAACCGGAATGTTCAGCATCAATTAGAGCGGCAAGAAAAACTCAGCGATATTCATGAACGTTTGATCAGTGCATTAAATGCCATTTTAAAAAACAAAGCGGGTAAAACCTACGACTCTGAACGGGTGTGGTTAGTCATTCGCAATGCTCACCCTGCATGGGATCGCGAACAAGTGCTACAGGCCATGCATGAAATTACTGTGCCTTACGGTTACCAGTTTGATCAAATCTGGCTGGTGGCAGACTTCTCTGGTGAAAGTGGCATTGTGCGATTAGACAAAGCGATTAACGCTCATCCCTAAATTTACTAATTTGGCTTTCATGGCCTTTTTTCCACTTTTCTTTCCAGCTTGTCAGGCATGAATTTTTGAAACGAAATGTTCGTTTAACATATTCGCCGTTATACACCCAAACGCTGTTGTCTTTACTATTATTAATCTTATGGGCTTTACCAAGGCGTTGTTGAATATGGGCCTGAGTTAGGCCTTTTATAAATTGATTTTTTACCTTTAAATTTCGTTGTTGGGTGCTGCTAATGAAAGGGCAGGTGTCCTGTTTGTTGTTAGGGCGGGTTTTAGTTATTGAATGTGATGTCGGTGGGGAAATGGTTTTGTAATCGGTCATAATGGCTTTAGGTTGATAAACATGGCCGCTGGTTGGGCAGGGTTGGTCAGTAAAGCGAATAAGCCCCTCTTGGTTTTCGCATCGGTAGAGTTCAGCTTGTGTGTGTAGCGAGAAAAGTAAAAGAAATCCTATAGTAATCAACATAACCCATCCTTGGTTGTTTTTTATTATTTAAATCGGGTCGGTTTTAAAAATAAAGCAGTGCCTTGGATATAAGGAATGAATTCCCACTTTGGCATGAGTTGAGAGCAATTAAGGCACTGCAAGTGAATCGACATTGATTCATCCGCAGGTGCCGGATCGTACAGAGTCTGGCTCACCTGACTTAGCAGTTTGGTGTATGGTTAAAACGAAAAAGCCGCTTGTGGTTACCCACAAGCGGCTCATTAACGTATAACGCTTAAAGCTATTAAAGCGCTTTAATCGCTTCTAACTGCTCAGATAACTTAGCGGCGGTATCTTCAAATTCAGCTAATTTAGCTTTTTCTTTTTCGATAACCTCAGCTGGTGCTTTGTCGGTAAACTTAGGGTTTTGAAGTTTACCGGCTACACGGTCTAGCTCTTTTTGGTTTTTCTCAAGGGCTTTGCTTAAGCGGTTGATTTCAGCCGCGGCATCAATGTTACCGGCCATTGGAATCAAGACTTCCATTTTGCCCACAAGCGCCGTTGAAGAAAGCGGGGCTTTTTCGCCGTCATTTAACCAAGTGATGTCTTCTAATTTCGCCATGGCTTTTAAGAAGTTGGTATTGGCATCTAGTCGACGTTGATCATCAGCGCTGCCGTTTTTGAATAAACACTTAACTGGTTTTCCCGGGCCAATACCAAGGTCCGCACGAATGTTACGAATACCGGTGATCACACCTTTTAGCCATTCGATGTCGGTTTCCGCTTGTGCATCGACCTTGCTTTCATCAAATTTAGGGTACTGGGCTAACATGATGGTTTCGCCGTTTTGCGAAAGCTTAGTGGTGTCTGCAATCGGTGCCAGTGTTTGCCAAATTTCTTCCGTGATGTACGGCATCATTGGGTGTGCTAAACGTAGAATGGTTTCTAATACTTCAACCAGTGTGCGACGAGCGGCGCGTTTTTGCGCGTCTGTGGATTCATCGCTCCATAATACCGGTTTAGAAAGCTCTAGGTACCATGCGCAGTATTCATCCCACACAAATTCGTATAATGATTTCGCTGCGTGATCAAAACGGAAGTCATCCAATGCGTGGATGATTTCTTTTTCCGCTTGTTGCAGGCGCGAAATAATCCAACGATCCGCTAGGGATAAATCCACGTCACCCTTGTTTAAATCGGCAATGGCATCTTGGCTTAATGGCGCTTCGTCGGTGTGGCCGATGGATTCCATCACAAAGCGAGTGGCGTTCCAAAGCTTGTTACAGAAGTTGCGGTAACCTTCTAAACGGCTCATGTCGAATTTCACGTCACGGCCAGTGGACGCAAGCGACAAGAAAG
>NYTP01000025.1 GCA_002683575.1 Bermanella sp. | reverse complement strand
AGGTCCTAAAGGCGGCCCGGGTATGCAAGAAATGCTGTACCCAACGTCATACCTTAAATCAAAAGGTTTGGGTAAAGAATGTGCCCTATTAACCGACGGCCGTTTCTCGGGTGGTACCTCTGGTTTGTCTATTGGTCACTGTTCTCCTGAAGCCGCTTCTGGTGGTGCCATTGGTTTATTAAAGGATGGCGACATCGTAAACATTGATATCCCTAACCGTGGCATCAACGTCGACCTAACTGACGCTGAGTTAGCTGCACGTCGAAGCGAACAAGATAAAAAAGGTTGGAAGCCAGTAGCAGAACGCCCTCGTAAAGTAAGCCGTGCCTTAAAGGTTTACGCTAAGTTTGCGACCAGTGCCGACAAAGGTGCGGTACGTGACAATGCGCTGATTGATGCGGAATAATTTTATTGATTAATAAAATTAAAAAAGCCGTTTGTTCTTAATTGAACAAACGGCTTTTTATTTTGTATCGATTAGCCTTCCTAACGCAAGCCCATACAATTCGCATAATAGGTAACGGTTGCAGGCCAATCCGAAAACACACCAATCACGCCCACATCTTTTGCGAGTACATCTAATACCTCATATACATCGCCATCGGTATTGATTACGTCTTCACCACCCAAATCCCCATTAACGCTTTGGTAATACCAGCCGCCATTGTCTTTTAATAAGCCTGAGCGCTCTAATGTCCAGGTGATGATTTTAAAGCCCGCTTGTTTTGCGTTAAGCGCATATTGAGATGGAACAATGTCACCATAGGCATCCACATCCAATAACATCCACATTGGTGGTGCCAAGACCCGCATGCCCTGTGAGCGCCAGTTAAGCATGGTCTCTAAGCTAATGCTGGTATCGTATACACCATCAAGGTAAACCGCTTGGCGGGCTAAACGTGGATACTCTTGAATCCAATGCAATACATCTTGCTGATCAAACGACTGTGGCCAAACGCGTTTTGGGTGAATACCTGCGTCTGTGTATTCTGCAATCATTTGATTGGCATAATCTTGTTGGGTGTAAGTTCCTTGAAAAGGCATCTCTACTGAAGGGGCTTTTAATTCTGGTGTGAAATCCACACCTAGGCTATCTAATAACTCAATACTTTCAGCGTGGGTCAGTAAGGTACCGTTTGCTGAATATAAGTCGGTGCGCCAGTTGCTTGTGGCATCCATGTATTCATCAATACTGGTGGCAGCTAAATTCGCCGCATCCATTTTACCTTCAAGGGTTTTGAATTCGGCCACGGTAATGTCACTGGTACAACATTTGATCTCGCTCGCATTCACAAGTTTGCCTTCACTATCAAACTGCGGCGCCACCGCGCATTGTGATGCTAAGGGGGTTGCCAGTATATTCGTGGTTGTGTGCAAGTCGCATTGAGAATGTCGACAGACCAATTGCTTATCCTTGGTAAAGGTCACATCACACTCGACAATACCCGCCCCCATTTTGGCCGCAGCGGTATATGACTCTTTAGTATGCTCAGGAAATTGTAACGCGGCACCTCGGTGGCCAATTGAGAATTTACTGGATTTAAACGGCCCTTTAGCACAGTGCTGTAACTGAGTTTTTAATGGGCTTTGCGTCATATCTTCCACTAAAAAGAAAGGGCGTGGCCCCAGTTGTGCGGATCGCCCGCGTTTATGCCAGCCATGAAAGAAATCAAACAATGATGAATGAAAACCATGGGGGGATTGCTCTGCATTGGCCTGCTGCACAGGCAGTGCGATCATGACGATCATGCTCAGTAAGCCTATTCGGTAAGCGTTCATATCTGTCTCCTTTTATGATGAATGTGGCCTACCGCCCAATGGCCGCCATTAGGCTATAAGTTGAATATGACAAACCCATGTGACTTTTGTGACGTGTGATGTTTAACCCCATTAACCGATCAATTATGCCAATCAATCCCCTGTAGCCCACTGCTGCTTAACCTTTGTGATTGCGCGTAAAAAGGCCTATTCTTGTTAATAGGATATAAATTTATAGATGGCAATCTAGCTGGTTGAAAGTGTGCATCGATAAAATGAAATACGGGTCAAGCTAGTCAACGGATTTACCCGCCCAAGAGACAATGCCTCAAATGGACATACAATAAACCCCGATGAAGCCTTTAAAACGTCATACAGTCTGTATTTCACTTATCTTCATGCTGTTGAATGCCCCAGCATGGGCGGATGAAAGCGAGACGTTTCATTTCTTTTTTCAGGGGGTTTACAAAGACAAGGTAACCCTTAACCGGGTTCAACAACTGTTTCATGATTTCTCATCGCATATCAATCTGCCAGTACAATTCAATAGCCAAGCCAACCTTGATCAGCTTGAGCAAGCCGTCGCTGCACCTCCCGCTGACCTAATTATGTGGGGGTATTCTGATAATTTAAGTGACTTGTTACACAATGAGGGTTATCGCCAGCTGTTATCGAGCCCTGTGGACATTAAAATTTATCAATATTCTCACTCTGGTAAGAAGGCAACAACGCCATTAAAAGTGGCTGTTTTAGCCGACTCAACCGCATTGTATTCGGCACAGCACTTTTATGAAGGCAAGCGAGCATCCGTTGAGCTGATGATCTTCAATGATTACTTTTCTATTGTTCAAGCGTGTATGCGAAAAGAGGTAGATGTGGTGATTTCAGCCAAACCCTTTTTAGCCATGCAACCGGACACAATCGCCCAGCGGTTTAACGTCATACAGACATTACCCGAGCACGCTAAATTCTCTATCTGGGTTAAATCTAACATGCACAGTGATCAGCTTAATACAATTTCTGATTACATTATTAAACGTGAACCTATCTTGAATGAGGCCCTTGATACCCAGAAATTTAAAAAACATTTTTAAATGATCCAAAGCCTCTAGATAAGCGTAGAATCCTTTTAACCATTTAGTTGTACTGGATTTATATGCGTTTAACCCCTCCCTGCCCTAGTATTGATTTTTCTACTAATGATATTTACGGTAAATCAATCACCATTAACGAGTTTAAGGGTAAGAAAGTCATGCTCGCGTTTTTTCGTGATGCCGCCTGTCCTTTTTGTAATTTTCGTGTTTATGAATTAACCCAGCAATACAAAAAATGGAAAGACAAAAACATTGAAGTGATTGCGGTGTTCAGCTCTTCGGCTGATGAAGTTCGCCGCTATGTTGCAAAACACCCTAGACCGTTTCGCATGATCAGCGACACAGACTTAAACCTGTATAACCAATATGGCGTGGAACACAGTGCCAGCGCGTTATTCAAAGCTTTATTATTTAAATTGCCCCGTATTATTAAGGGCATGCTTAAAGGCGGTTACCCTCAGCCAAATCCACACGTCAAATTGGTGCCAGCGGATTTCCTTATTAACCAAATGGGGAAGGTAGAGCATGTTTGGTATGGCCGAGACACCAGTGATCACATGCCCATGAAGCAAGTGAATGACTTCCTAAACAGCAACTGAACTTAAATATCTAGCCCATTCAAGCCCCGTCACAATACCTGTCGCATCCAGCCCAGACCATATGGGCGATGTGGCTGTCACACCCTTGTCATAACATGTTGGTCTGTTTTTGCTCAGCAAAAACGGCTCATTCACAAATAAAAATAAAAAGTGAGAAAAACATGCGTGCAATCACCTTTGGGCTTAGCGCCCTACTATTGGTGCTTTTCTCCAATACCAGTTTAGCCTGGTGGGGATACACCAAAACCAAACACCCAATCATGCTCGTGCATGGCGTTTCCGGCTGGGACAGCCTAGGCGGTATTGTGGATTATTTTTACAATATCCCTTACAACCTAACCAAGGATGGCGCCAAAGTATGTATTGCGGCGGTTAGTAGCTTTTCCTCTAGCTTTGATCGTGCAGCTTCTCTTGCTCCGCAAGTAAAAAGTTGTGCACAAAGATACGGTAGCGGCAAAGTGAACATCATGGCTCACTCTCAAGGCTCACCTACCTCACGAATTTTGCTGAACTACGGTGATACCAAAAACTATATTGCTTCGGTCACATCCATTAATGGTGTGAACAAAGGCTCTAAGGTTGCTGACTTTTTACGCGGGGCGCTTCCTGCTGGATCGGTCACTGAAACCACAGTTGCGGCAGTTGCCAATGCAGTTGGTGATTTCATCGATGCCATTTCATCCAATGGACAAAACCTAAGTCAAAATTCAGTAGCCGCATTAGAAACCCTCACCACAGCCGGCACAGCACAAATAAACAACTACACACCTTGGGGTATTAATACTTCAAGCTACTGTGCTAAAAGTGGTGAGAATCATAATGTAAATGGTAAAAACATTAAGTTATTCTCATGGACGGGTGACGATGCAACCACCAACATTCTTGATATTTCTGATCCTTTTTTATACCTAACATCGAAAGTATTTGGTAATGAAAAAAGCGATGGCCTTGTGGGAGTATGTGCCACTTATCTAGGTAGTGTGATTGGCGATAGCTATCACATGAATCACCTAGATGCGACGAACCAAGTGTTTGGTATTAATGGCTGGACCAATCCAGTTTCATTATATACCCGACATGCGAACCGCCTAAAAGGAAAAGGCCTGTAGTCGTTAAATGAACAATCTGCACAAGGATGTGCACCCAATACAATAATTATAAAAGGCTCAATCGATGAAGTTAATTTTCGGTATCAGTGCGTTTTTTTTAGTGACGGTTATATATTTATTCAATACTGCCCCTTCAATACAGACGTCAAATGAGCTTATCCAACACAGTAACCCACTTAAGGGTGCACAAACGATTTTAGCAAACATAAACCAACAAACCCTTGATTTTACTGAACTGGATACTCCCTATTCAAAAGACACATTAGACACAGAAATTGCAGGTTTAATTCGTACAGATGAAAACGGCAATTTGATCGTTGATACCGAATTCAAAGCCTTCATGGATTACTTTCTCAGCAGTGTAGGCCAGGTTACCCCAGAGCAAGCATTACAACGCTTACGCTTGCATTTTTATCATGGCCTGACACAACAAGCCGCCGATCAAGCCATGGACGTGCTAAAAAATTACCTAGCTTTCAAGGAAGCCAGTTTTGAGGCACTAGCACAACCGATTGATACCCAGCGCTCACAAATAGATGCCGATTACCGCTACGACACATTAGCACAAGGGCTTCAGACCCTATACGATTTACGCCGTACTCACCTAGGTGGAGACGTCGCTCAGGCATTATTTGTTGAAGATGAAGCGTATGCACAATACACGCTTAGCAATATGAAAGCAGACCTGGATGAAAATCTCAGCATGCAAGAGCGTCAACAATTAAAAGATATAGCAAGAGCCCAACTACCGGAGAACATGCGCGAGATAATTGATCGCCAAGAGCAGCACGCAAAGGCCATGCAGGCTTATAGTAATTTACTCGCGAATGAACCAAGCACACAAGAGGTACGCGATTTCGCTTTTCAACACTTTGACAGTGAGCAAGCACAAGCGGTTGTATCTCAATACCAAGCTCAACGTCAGTTAAAAAACAAATATCAAACATTTTCTCAAGATATTGCACGCATAAGCAACCAAGGACTTGACCCTGTGAGTGAGCAGGAGGCAATTCGTGATATGGCAAAACAATACTTTACGGATGAAGAGTACAGCATGGTTCAGGCGTGGCAATTGGCTCAACAGACTCAATAAACCATTCTTTACTTGAGCCCAGCATAAACCATTGGCACACTCTGCCAATGGATAAACTCGCGCTTATAAATCAAACCATCACCAAGGGTTTCCCTTGGCTCACCTTTCCCAAGCCCCTAGAAGCTGAATTTCAAGGGTTTGTTCGCCAGCGAATTTTAAACCGAGTGTTACCGGTTGGTATTTCGGCGGGTATCTTTGTATTAGTATTTTGTGTACTCGACTGGTTTTTACTGCATCCAGTGGTTGCCATGCACACATCTATTATTCGCATCGGGTTTGTCTTACCCACGATTATTGTCGTGACGCTGTGGCTGTATTTTAAACCGCCCCGTTATTACCTATGGGTCTACAGCGCGACGTTACTGGTCACTAGTCTCAGTATTATTTATATCATTTGGTTGGCCCATGTTCAGGGTATTGATCTGCCCTATGAAGGGTTAATGATTGTCATGATGTATGGCTTTTTCATCATGGCTTTGCCTTTTTATTTAGCGCTATGCATTAATATTGCCATGGTTATTTTGTACGCTTTAAGTGAACCGCTATTTTATTTGAATTTTGCAGACTACTTAAACCATGTTTTATTTTTAAGCATCATACTGGTGTCAGCGGCCATTGGCGCATATGTAACAGAGCATAACCAAAGGGCGAATTTTTTACGTAAGCGCATGCTGGATATTCACCACCAACATGCATTGAAGTCTATTCAACAAAAAAATAAATACCTTGCGGCGGCCAGTCATGATATTCGGCAACCTCTACAAGGCATTGCCATCATGGGTGATGTGCTTAAAAATGAACGCCCGAATGATCGAAATATTGAGCAGTTAAATCAAGGCATACACAGCCTTAACTCTATGTTTACACAAATGTTGGATATTTCTAAAATAAACTTAAATTTAATTCAGCCAAAAATCGATAGCATTTCGCTGGTTGATCTAGTGAGACAAATCACCAACCTATTTCAATCACGCCTACAACAACACAACATCGAACTGAACTTTAATGTTCAACCTTGCTATATTAAAAGTGACTTTACGATGCTCAGCCGCATACTGCATAACCTGATTGAAAATGCGCTCAATCATAGCCAGTGTGAGGAAATTGCAATAAAGAGTTCAATTGAAGGGGAATATGTCACGCTTAACATTGAAGACAATGGTAAGGGGATTAATGAGGCATTACAGTCCACAATTTTTAATGAATTTATCAAAGGGCAACAATCGCAAGATGGACTCGGCCTAGGTTTAGCCATCGTTTCTCAATTCTGTAAGCATTTACATCACAAGCTAAAATTCAATAGCCAGCCTGGAAAAACCATCTTTAGTCTGCGTCTTCCCATTGCCACATCGAATAACCACAACTTAATGAGTCAGCCTGAAAAAAAACGTATTCTCGTTATCGATGATGATCAAGATATACTTAAAAATATAGAGAACATGCTGACGCAATGGCACTATGACGTAATGTGTGTCAGCGGTATTCAGCACGCCATGAATGTGATCAAACAAGACTGGCACTGCGTCATAAGTGACTGGAATTTAGGTGATGGTTGTGGGGATCAAATTATCAAGTACGCTGCGCTGCATAATATTCCCAGTATTCTCATGTCTTCGCATCGCACAGATACACTGCTCGAGTTAACTAAGGCATACAACAGTCACTTTTTGCGTAAGCCGTTAAGCCCATCCAGATTAAGAGCCAAGTTGATGGCGCTTATATCAGATTCTTCTCACGGGCAACACTGACGCATTCAGTACGAGTATGTACATCAAGAATATTAAATAAGGCCCGCAGGTGGGTTTTAACTGTTGCCTCGCTCAGGGACAGTTGCTTACAGATCACTTTATTAGGGTAACCTTGTGATAATAAATTGAGTACGTCTTGCTGCCTAGGCGTGAGAACCGTCTGCGTCATATCCTTTGTAGGAAAAATGCATTCTCCGCGCAAAAGCCTTTGTATATCATCAATGAGCTTTTCATTATCAGTGGCTTTATTTAAAAACCCCAGTAAACCTAGCGCATGCGCCTGTTGAATATCTTTGATATGCTCAGAAGCCGACAGTATGGCAATTGGCTGATGCTTCAATTCATCCAGCTCACATAAATCAAATCCGTTGGCGTTATTGAGATTAATGTCCAGCAATATGAGATCGAACTCCAAATCAGATTTCAGCAGATTTTTCGCATCCTCAAGCGTACTTGCTTTATAAATAGCAGCATCGGACAGTCCTTGTTTGAGCAGCATTTCTAGACCATCTAAGTATATTTGATGGTCATCTATAATCAGTATTTTGGATAGGTAGTTTTGTACTGTCATCATCACTTCATCATACAGCATATGGATCATTAGAATTTCGACGTTTTCTGCCTAAAACCCCAACATTATTTGGGCTGCATTGCCAAGCATTGGCTGGCACAAGGAAACCCTTGATGAAAGTGTCTCATCCTGATCCACTAAATATCGCTTAATTTTATTGGCTTTTTCCAATGCCTCGTCGTGCCAGTTTTCATCCTTGGTATCTGCATCCACTTGGGCGCACACCCTTAACTGCAAACTGTCTTTTTCTTGCATGAGGGACACCACTTTTAATAAATACTTTTTCTGCTCTTCATCTAACTCATCTTGGTCCATTGCAATGGGCGTTAATGATATAGAAAACAACTCCTCACCCACATAATCTGCCACGCTGACTAACAATCCATAAGGAAAAATCGCTTGCTTAACATAATGCAATGTAGCACTTGTTAATGCTTTTTGAGTTAACTGCGTAATCAGGTCATCGATACCAAAGTCCGGTGCATTGACATCGCCTTTAATGGGAATATTCATCTGCATATTATTATCATCGTCTTTAATTAACGATAATGCCGTTTCAATTGGCATGGATATCTGCTTACTAATGCGATCCATAGTAGCTTGGTCTTCAGGAACCAAGGTACTGTTTCTTAAAAAAATGTCAGCATCCCCTGAGAGTTTACCTTTATCAATGTTTATATTGGTCTTTAGATTGAGCTGACCTTGCTCAACATGATAGCCAAGAGTTTGTGCCACATAACCATTGAGTGAAACAAGATCAAACTGATCCACGTTTAATTGCACATCACCATTTATTTGATCACGTGTTGTGATGTTGGCGGCTAATTTAATTTCACTGTAATCGTCTGTTTTAGCTTCCAACATTAATTGCATAGGCTCTTGCTGGTTATTAAGTTTCGCCACAACCAATTTATTAACCGTGATATCCAAATTTAATTTTGGATTAACATGGGGGCTAACAACCTGTATAGAAGAAGGAAATTGATTATTTTGTTTGATTTCAGCTACCGATATTTTAAAAGTCGATTCATCGTCATTATGCTTTTCATCTGTTGATACTTTAGCGTTTTGCTGAGCGCTCTGTTGAGTGTTATCTTTGATTTGAGCATGCTCAGACCCTTCACCTTCGGAAGACACATCCGCTGACCCTAAATTCAATTGAGCAAGACCACCATGTTGATCCAGTTCTAATCGGGTATTCAGTCCATCCCATTGGTGTACACCCGTGGTGAGGCTATTTTTATTTAGCACAATATCCTGTGCGCGGTAATGTTTAAGACTGAGTAGTTTATCTTCGATAAATATATCATCGATACTTAATTGGTTAATATCTTGCTGAGCCTGAGAGAGCTTCACGGAGGATAACGTTAAACGTTTAAAACCAGCATTGGGCAACCATGGATTAGCAAGATTCATATTCGTTAAGATTAAATCCATATTTAAAGTAGGGGAATCCACTAGTTGCTGTATCGTGCCATTTACTTCAACTTGAAGCGTTTCATCTAAGCCAATAAGAGGCTCTTTACTTTGTAAAGCATGGACTAAAAGCGCGCTATTAATGTCAATTACATTTAGTGGGTCATCGCCCGCCACACTTAAATGACTGACCTCTAATGTAAGATCCAAATTGGACTGGCTAAACGCAATTAAATGATTCTTAAGCTGAATATCTTTGAGTGAGAATGTCCATGGCGTCGATGCTTGTTGCGTTTCAACTGCGGCTTGATCATTTTGCTTGTCAGGTGTCGTGCCTTCTTGTGTGGTTTGTAACATGGCGGATGATAAACCCAGCGCTTCAATACCCTGCTTAGTTTGAGTAATAGAGAGCTTTAAGCCATCAAAATGCGCGCGCTCAACCACCAAGTTACGTTTAGGTAACTCTAACATGGCTATATTCAAGCTAAGCTTGTCAAACGCGGCTATTTGCTCCGCAAATTCAAAGTGCACGCCTTTTAATTCGATTAACCCGCGCCACGGGGAAAACGTCCAATCTTTAATGAACAGCTCATAATTTGTGCCTTGTTCGCTATACCATTTCTTAGCAAAGTGCAGACCTGCCGCCGGCACTAACCACTGTAGGAATAATAAAATAACCAATAGAAATAAGGCTGCCACAACTAATTTTCGTTGTAATTGACGCGTTAAATACAAAACAAATATCCACTGTTGGCTCGAGTTAGAAGCAGTGTAACATTGATTGCTTTTAGCAATGCAAATCCCATGTAAAATGCAGTAAAGTGTCGGGCATACCCAACCTTGGTATATCGCTCATTTATTAGTAAGGACAACTCATGAAACTCGAATCACTTGCGCTTCACCATGGATACACATCCGAGGCCACAACTAAAGCCGCTGCCGTCCCAATTTATCAAACTACATCTTATACGTTTGACGATACGCAACACGGTGCTGATTTATTTGACTTAAAAGTACCGGGTAATATTTATACGCGCATCATGAACCCAACAACGGACGTTCTAGAGCAGCGCATTGCAGCCATGGAAGGTGGCATTGGTGCACTAGCGGTAGCATCGGGTATGTCAGCCATTACTTACGCGATTCAATGCTTATGTAAAACCGGTGACAACATTGTCAGCACCAGTCAGCTTTATGGTGGTACTTATAATTTATTCGCCCATTCATTGCCAAATCAAGGCATCGATGTACGCCTGATTTCTCACGATGATTACGAAGGGTTTGAAAACGCCATTGACGATAATACCCGTGCTATTTTCTGTGAATCAATTGGCAACCCAGCAGGCAATGTGGTCGACATCACCAAGTTGGCTGAAATTGCCCACAAACACGGCGTACCTGTGATTGTGGATAACACGGTGGCAACACCTTTCTTATGTCGCCCTTTTGAGTTAGGCGCAGATATTGTTGTACATTCATTAACAAAATACATTGGTGGCCACGGCACATCCGTGGGCGGCGCTATTATTGATTCAGGTAAATTTGATTGGGTAGCGAATAAAAAACGTTTCCCTATCTTGAATGAGCCCGACCCGTCATACCATGGTGTGGTATATACAGAAGCCCTAGGGCCCGCTGCCTTTATTGGTCGTTGTCGTGTGGTACCTCTGCGTAATACCGGTGCAGCGATTTCACCTATGAATTCTTTTCAGATCCTACAAGGTCTGGAAACACTTGGCTTGCGCATGGAACGTCATTGCGAGAACGCACAGAAACTGGCTGAGTACCTGAGTGCCCATGAAAAAGTAAATTGGGTTAACTATGCAGCGCTTGAAAACAGCCCATACTATGAAACCTGTCAGAAAACCACCAATGGTCAAGCCAGTGGTATTTTAAGCTTTGGCATAAAAGGTGGCATAGCAGCAGGTACGCAATTCATTGACGCCCTTCAAATGATTTTACGTTTGGTTAACATAGGTGATGCAAAATCTTTGGCTTGCCATCCCGCTTCCACCACGCACCGCCAGTTAAATGAGACAGAATTGGCCAAGGCCGGTGTCAGCACAGACCTCGTTCGAATCTCTGTGGGTATTGAAAACATTGATGACATCATTGCAGACGTCAGTCAGGCATTAGATGCTGTTTCTGCATAAACCTGCGCTCTAATCTTCACTCGCATATGGGCAATCCATGTGCGAGTACCTCACCTTTTTATAAGCTGTCGTTTTAGCAAAGCTAATTATTACTATCAGAGTGAATAATAAACACGCCTCAGTAGACAAAGTTATCCTAAATACGAATACACTCTCTCAACAACAGCAATTACGCAAAACCCTTCTATACTGACAGTAACCACAACCACATTGGCTCATCCCATGAATGCCAAAGCTTGGCTGACCCATTTTAGCCTTGTACTCCTATTATTACCCTTTTCTATCGTCCATGCGCTTGACGAGGTTACCTTACAACTGCGCTGGTATGATCAGTTCCAGTTCGCAGGCTATTACATGGCCAAAGAGAAGGGGTTTTATGAGCAAAATGGGATAAAGGTTAAGATCAAGCCCGGAGGCAAAGACGCTCTCAATGTGGTGCAAGCGCTGATTCAAAACGAGGCTCAATTTGCGGTGAGCAACTCTGCGGTTGTGATTAATTACATGGAAGGTGAACCCATAATGGCTATTGCGGCCATTGGGCAAACGTCACCCATCGTTTGGATTACCCTCGCGTCTAAAAAAATCCGCATTCCACAAGACTTGCCCGGACATACTCTTATGTCTTTTCCTCGACCTGCTAACGCTGAACTATCCGCTTTATTAAATCAGGAAGGCATTCCACCAGACAGCATTAAAATCATTCCCACTAGTTTTGATATTAACGACTTAATTAACGGCAAGGTAGATGCATATAATGGCTATTCATCCAATGAACCGTTTTATTTAAAGCAACAGAATATCGATTTTCATCTTATTAAACCTAGGGACTATGGCATAAATTTTTATAGTGATGTGCTCATTACCCAGAAAAACATAGCGAACAATAACCCAGATTTAGTAAAGCGCTTTAAAAATGCAAGTTTACAAGGTTGGCAATATGCAATGGACAATGTAGATGAGTCCGTTGAGATTATCTCTAAGAAATACGCACAAAATAAATCGAAAGAACATCTCATATATGAGGCTGAAAAAATTCGTGAATCCATTTTGCCTGAGCTAGTCGAGATTGGTCATATGAACCCTGGACGCTGGCAGCATATCGCAAAAATTTACAAAGACCTTGCTATGACCAATAGCTCAAAAGATATTAAAGACTTTATATTCACAGATAAGCAACCAAAGGACTATACCTATCTTATCCTCATCACAACGATCAGCGCCATTGCGCTGGGTATTTTCGCCTTTGCAGCTTACCACTTCAGACGCATATCATTAGCACTTAAAGCGAGTAATCAAGAACTAGCCTGTCTTGCCATAAGTGATCCGCTCACGGGCATTATGAATCGACGGGGATTTATCGAAAATGCTGAACGCTTGCTCAGTCTAGAGCAAAGGGAAAAAAAGACCGCCTGCTTGATGATTTTAGATATTGATTTTTTTAAAAAGATTAATGATAAACATGGGCACCAAGTTGGTGATTTTTGTCTAATTGAATTTACTGAAATAGTACAGTCCTGCTGCCGTTTACATGATCTTGTCGCCCGCATTGGTGGAGAAGAATTCGTGATATTACTGGGTGACTGCGACACCGAACAAGCCAGAGAAAAAGCCAGTTATATTATCAAACGAATAAGAAAGCATAATTTCAAGCCAAACGGCGTGACAACCCCCATTCACATAACCGTCAGTATTGGACTCACCGAAGTAAAAGGCAATCTCATGCAAGCCTGGCAGCAGGCCGATGAAGCCCTTTACACGGTTAAAAATAGCGGACGAGACGGCCTACAGATATTCATGCCAGCTTTATAAAGCCACGTTTTAATAACCAAATTAATGATCTAAATACCATTCTAGGGCGCCTCCCTTTTTTACGTTCTTTACCTATACTCAATGAGTGAATATATTTTTTCTGTTTAACAAGGGACTCAACGTGAGAATAGGGAGCATTCTGTGAGGAGGACACAGCAAACACTGCTCGAGCAAATGCAGCTGGGCGATATAGAAATACAGCGACGAAAACAATTACTGGGGTTAAGCGATGAGGATTTAAAGCTGCTGTCACGCCATCAAAATATGATCGAAGACAGTATCGATATCATTGTTGATGAATTCTATGAGCGCCAAACAGAAATTGATGAGATCTCCTTATTAATCGGCGATGCAGACACCTTATTGCGCTTACGTTCTGCCCAGCGAAAATATGTGCTCGACCTTTTTTCCGGCCATTATGATAGCGAATACGTTAATAACCGCTTAAGAATTGGCATGGTGCATAAGCGTATTGGTGTTGAACCTAAACTCTATTTGTCTGCTGTTTGGAGCCTTAAATACATCATCATCAAGACCCTTAAAAATATCATTCAAGACGAACAGACTTTACAAGACACCATCATGGTCTTAGATAAATTATTATATTTTGACACCACGCTGGTATTCGATACTTATATCGACAGCCTTGTCGGTGAAATTGAAAACGCTAAACGGCGAACAGAAGAATATGCATCAAGTCTTGAGCAAAAAGTCGCTGAGCGCACCCAGCAACTTGAAAAGCTCACCCAACTTGATCCTCTCACTGGTATTTTTAATCAAAGAGCCATGGAAGCATTACTCAAACGGGAACTGGCATTAGCTAAGCGACACGCCACCAAGTTATCCATGATCTATTTTGACATTGATGAATTTAAATCCATTAACGATAGATTTGGCCATATCAAAGGGGATGAAGTACTAAAAAATATTGGATCAATTTTACTTGAAAACATCAGAACAACCGATATTCCCTGTCGCCATGGAGGCGATGAATTTTGTTTGATTCTGCCAGAATGCGATATGGATTCTGCGAAAGGTGTATGCGATATAATAATCAATGACTTTAAAGATTGCTATAGCACATTCTCGTTAAGTTTTGGCATCGCCCAAACAGGCCCAAAAGACTACCTGTCTGCCAACGAACTGTTGAAACAAGCTGACGAGCACATGTACCAAGCTAAAAACCAAGCTGGAAACTCCATTCAACAATAATAAGTATCTTAAGCAACATTGACGCCCCCCATCATTGATCTAGCCTATAGATATAAGGGTTAATGGATCAATCATGTTTAAAATCTTGTCCTCACTATTACTGGCGCTCATATTTGCATCGGTATCTGCGGATCCATTAATTTTGGCTAATGAGGGTAATTATCGAATTGCGCCATATATTAGTTATATTCGGGAACAAGGAGAGACCCTTGGAATCGAACAAATTCTTACATCTGAGCATGCCTGGGAAAGAAATCAAAATGATGACTTAAATTTTGGTTTTAGTAACCACGCATACTGGTTAAAGTTTGAGGTCAATAATCACAATATATTGAATCAAGAGTGGGCTCTTGAATTGGCTTACCCTTTGTTAGACAGTGTTGATATTTATGTCGTGAATCAACATAAACAAGTCATCTCTTACTTTTATGGCGGTGATAAAACCGCCATATCCGAAAAATTTGTATTACATCCTAATATTGTTTTTCCCATCGATTTATTCCCATATGATGAAACAACGGTTTATGCACGCATTCAAAGTGAAGGCTCCATTCAAGTTCCGTTAATGTTTTGGGAATGGGATGATTTTAATTTTTATACTCTAATTCATTTTTTATTTCAGGGTTTATTTTATGGCATGGTATTAGTCATGGCATTGTATAACTTCATGGTATGGCTCTCCGAGAAAGAACGTGTCTACTTAACCTATGTAAGCTATATATTAATCTTTGCTACTTTTCAATTAAGCTTACATGGCATCGGCTATCAATTTATTTGGCCTGCTTTTCCAATTATCAATCAGTACATCACCCCAGTAAGCATGATATTAGTCTGCTTAGCCTTATTCTCATTTATTATCGATTTTTTCAGAATAAAAAATATCAGTAAAAATATTTATCGAGTATTAACCTCTAGCATTTATCTTAGTCTTATTCTATTAATCGGATGCTTTACGCTGCCCTATTATATCTCTATTTATATAGCTACATTGTTTGTCACCTATTCTGTTACTTGCGTCATATTTATTGCGATATATATGGTCAAATTAAATCACCCTAGCGCTCGCTTTTTTGTAATGGCTTGGACTGCTTTTTTTGTCGGGGCTCTTTTTCTATTAGGTAATAAATTAGGATTAATTCCCATCACAGTTTTTAGTGAGTATGGCGTACAACTAGGTGCAGGACTTGAAATCATGTTTCTATCGTTGGCATTGGCTGATCGAATGGGCAACGCACAAAAAGATAAAATATTGGCCCAAGAAGAATCATTAGAATTGGCACATCAAGTCAATATTGAGAAAGAAAAAAGTTTCAATGCCGAAATTGAAAACTTACGCATTGAACGAGAACACAACCAGAAATTAGAATCCCTCGTAGACAAACGTACCCAAGAATTACAAAACACCCTAGAAGAGTTATCCAATGCCAACGAGAAATTAAAAACCATCAGTATTACAGATGCTTTAACTGGCCTAAACAATCGTTATTATTTTAACGAACATTGGTCAAAAGAGTATAAACGGGCTCATAGAGAGCAATCTAGTTTATCCATTATCATGCTCGACATTGATTATTTTAAACAGGTGAATGATGAGTACGGTCACCCTGCTGGCGACATGTGTTTAAAACATGTGGCTAACTGCATGGCGCATAATGCAGCCAGAGAAGTGGATATTGTATGTCGATATGGCGGTGAAGAGTTTGCCATTATTTTACCAGGCACATCAGAACAAGGTGCTTTAGAGGTTGCAGAAAAAATCAGAGTGGATATTGAGAAGTTGTATTTAACCTGGGGCAACAAGCAAATCAAACTCACTGCAAGCTTGGGGATCAGCGTGATAACGCCGAAAAAAAGTGATGACCGAAACCAGCAGTATATGATTAATCAAGCTGATCAAGCCCTGTATCAAGCAAAGTCTCAGGGCCGCAATCAGGTGGTATTATTTAACGCAGAAATTTCTTAATTTAGACTTTTTCGTAAACGACAAAACTGTAATCGTAAGGGTTACTGTCACTGGCTGAGTAATCGGCTCGCTGGGTTTCATGCCACTGCGAAAAATCAACCTGAGGGAAATAAGCATCACCCTCGATACGTGCATGCACGTGGGTCAAATAAAGACGATCCGCTAACGGCAGAGCCAACTCATAAATCGTTGCACCACCGATGACCATAACTTCTTCGATTCCGTTGACGTCATTAACGGCCTTAGCCAGTTCAATCGCGCTTTCTAAATCACTGACAACTTTAATACCCTCAGCGCTATATTCGGCATTACGACTAATGACGATATTTGTACGATTAGGTAAAGGCCGACCAATACTTTCAAATGTTTTGCGACCCATAATAATGGCTTTACCTGAAGTACAGCGTTTAAAATATTGTAAATCTTCAGGTAAGTGCCAAGGCAATTTATTGTCATAGCCGACAACACGATTTTGGGAGTACGCTGCAATGAGGGCTAATTTCATAAAATTCCTGCTTGTATTATCTATAATCTAAAAGGGGTTACACACTAAACGGATAGGCAATAGCATCATGGTGCTGGTAGCCTTCAATTTTAAAGTCATCCATCGTTACCCAGGTTTCTAAATCTTCTAGGGATTTAATGTCAGGGTTAATAATTAACTTCGGCGATGCAAATGGCTCACGTTTAAGCTGCACATCACGCATTAACTCAAGTTGATCTTCATAAATATGTGCGTTAACAATTTTATGATATGCAACACCCGGCTTATGACCTGTAATTTGCGCAATAATTGCCAAAAAGAAAAACACCTGAACCTGGTTGAAATTTAACCCTAAAGGCACATCACAGGAGCGTTGATAGCTTGTAAGATACAAGGTATCACCCAATAAAGAAAAGTTATGGGTATGCATACATGGACGTAAACAACCCATATGGAACTCGCCTGGATTATAAAACGACATAATCTCACCACGATCATCAATACCCTGTTTTAGGTTATCAACTATCTTTTTAAGTTGATCAACAAAGCTGCCGTCAGGTTTCGCCCAAGCACGACCTTGTACACCGTAAACACGGCCCATGTCATCGTCCCCTTTACGGTGGGAGTTATTCAACCAAGCTTCGTTTAAGTTGGCATTTGCATCCCAGGTTTTCGCGCCTAACTTTCTAAAATCCGCCGCATTATCATAACCGCGGATGTATCCTAAAAATTCAGCAATCGCTGCCTTAAAAAAACTTTTACGTGTCGTAATTAAAGGAAATTCATTTTTATCAACACGGTATTCAAGGTCTGCATTGACAACGGTTAAGCAGCGCTTACCCGTGCGTTCATTTTCAATCCAAACACCATCGTTAATAATGCGATGGCACAAATCTAAATATTGTTTCATTTTTAACTCTTCTGTTGTGCCTTGGCATTTTGTTTTTTATACGCGACGTAGATTAACGCCGCACCGAATAAAACCATGGGCACACATAATATTTGCCCCCGTGTCATCCAGCCTAATAAATCAAAACCGATATGATTATCAGGCTCTCGGACAAACTCAACCATAAATCGGAACACGCCATAACCCACTAAAAATAATCCACTCACGGCCATGGCTGGTCGTGGTTTACTACTGAAAACCCACAGGATAATCAGCAAAACAAACCCTTCTAAAAACGCTTCATACAACTGACTTGGATGTCGCGGTAATGGTCCACCTTTCGGGAACACCATTGCCCATGGTGCATCGCTAACACGGCCCCAGAGCTCTCCACCAATGAAATTGCCAATACGGCCGGTTAACAAACCAATGGGAACCATGGGTGCACCAAAGTCAGTTACTTGAAATAAAGTCTTGCCATAACGTCGGGCAAATAAAATACACGCAACGATGACACCCAGAAGTCCACCATGGAATGACATCCCCCCTTCCCAAACCGCAAATAACCACAGTGGGTCATCTAGGAATTTTGAGAAGTTATAGAAGATCACATAACCAAAGCGACCACCAATCACAACACCCATGGCACTGTAGAAAATCAGGTCGCTCACTTGCTCTTTTGTCCAGTTAGAACCGGGCTGCTTCGCACGGTGCATCATCATCAGGTAGGCAAGCGTAAAACCCACCAGGTACATCAAGCCATACCAGTGAATACTAATCGGGCCAATGCTTATGGCGACAGGGTCAATATTGGGATAGGTGAGCATGCATCTTCCGTATTTCGTTTTATAATTCGTAGGTTACAAAGGAGCCGTTAAAAACTTAATGGCGACTACGACCAGCATAATAGCGAATAGTTTTTTTAATTTTTCAGCACTTAATCGATGAGCCAGCTTTGCACCCAATTGCGCAAAGGGCACGCTAGTGACCACCATACCAATTAATGCGGGCCAGTAAACATAGCCAATGGCTTGCGCCGGCAACAGTGCATTATCCCAGCCAACGGCCACATTTGTGAGTGCCCCTACCAAAGCAATGGGCAGACCGCACGCCGCGGCAGTGGCTACACTGCGCTGCATAGGGTGGTTACACCAGGTTAAAAACGGCACGGTCAAGGACCCGCCGCCAATGCCAAATAACGCGGATGCCCAACCAATTCCACTTCCGGCACTCACTAGGCCCGTATTTCCCGGCAACCCTCGACTGGGTTTCGGCTTTAATCCCAAGCCCATTTGCGCCGCCATTAGTAGGGCAAAAATACCAATTACTACCTGAAGAGCCGTGGCGCTTAATGCATCGGCGGTTAAAACACCTAAAACTGCGCCGAGTAAAATACCAATACTTAGCTGCTTCACAATGGGCCAATCCACAGCCCCTTTTTGATGGTGAGTCCGCACAGAGCTAATGGAGGTAAATACAATGCTGGCCAAGGAGGTTGCAACCGCCATATGGGTGAGTACCTCAGGGGCAAACTTCAAGCTTTCAAAGGTAATCACCAGAACCGGCACAATGACCAAACCACCGCCAATTCCAAATAGCCCTGCTAGTAATCCAGCAAACGCACCGACCGCCAGATATGTTAATAACAGCATCGTAATTCAACTTATTTTAAGGGCCTGCATTATGAAGCCTAAAACAGCTATTGGCTATAAGGTTGCCTCTGCGTAAACTGCTGGCCATGTGTTTACTTAGTTTCAATTGGCAGCCAAGCAGCCAGACTCCGCTCACCCTTGTGGCCAACCGTGATGAGTTTCATCAACGACCCGCCTTGCCCGCTCAATTCTGGCCGGAATACCCTCATTTATTAGCTGGCAAAGACTTAACTGCCGGCGGTACTTGGCTTGGGGTCACCCAACAAGGATATTTTGCTGCACTGACTAATGTTCGCCAGTTACCCAGTGAGCACCAAGGTGATATTTCTAGAGGGCAACTGGTATTAGATTATTTAATTGATGAACCAGATCCCCAGGTCTACCTAGCCCAAATCCACCAGCAAGGGCAGCGTTATGATGGCTTTAACCTGATACTGGGTAACCGCCAGCAGTGCTGGTATTACACGAATCATCAATCATCAGGCCCCACCCAACTCAGCCCAGGCCTGTATGGTTTGAGCAATGCCGCTCTCGATACCCCCTGGCCGAAGCTAAACGCCGCTAAACAGCATCTTGAGTCCTGGCTAGGCCGTTCAGACCCACAGCGCCGCGCTCTGCATTCATTATTACAAGACCCCGCCACTTATCCACAAGCTCTTCAGCCGGATACCGGCATTGGCCAGCCCTGGGAAACCTTATTATCCTCCGCTTTTATTGTCAGTGATCATTACGGCACACGAGCCAGTTCCGCCCTTCAAATACATGACGATCGCATTCAATTCACCGAGGCCAGCTACGATAAAAAAGGCTCAGTATGCAGAACACTTAATTATGATTTTTAAAAAGATATTTTTAAGACTATTTTGTAATTTATAGAAATAACTTTTCTGACACTTATTACAGCTAAGCAATAAATATAAGCTAACTGCTTGAAATATAACGCGTCATTTTTTTGAGTTACATACGTTTGCAGTTTGTAACCAAAACCCATCGCAAAGCACCGTGAAATCCATCACATAACGGTTTTACCCCTGCCATACTTTGGCTATGGACAAGTATTTCTACACCGCGCCTGTGAGGCGCCCTCGCGCCCAAAAACAAAGCCGGATCATGCTGATTCTGGGCGCCCTTTGCTTGACGCTTTTATATGCGGCTATTTTTATCAGCGGCTCCACACGACCAGTGATGGCACCACTAGTAGCGCAAGAAAGCATTGAGTATTGGCTTTACGATGCACCAGGAGAAGTGGCTGGCAACATTAGTTTGCAGTACCGTGAGGAGCTAGACTTAGTTTATCGCAAGCATAATCATCAGCCCATTTGGATGGACCATTTCGAGCTCAATAAAGCGGGCAGAGCCCTCGTGAAAAGTTTGCGACACACCGCCAGTGATGAGTGGAAAGCCTACCGTTATCGCATCAGTAAACTACAAACCGAAATAGAACGCTTAAGTAATCAACCTAAACATGCTGCAGCCATTGATGTGTTGTTGAGTGACGCTTACATCGATTTTGCCCAGCAGGTCATGAACAATGAGTTATTGCCAAATAATGGTGAACTGGACCACCCCTCATTTAAACGAGTCGCCGCGCCAACAGGGGCCCGTATTTCGTCTCTCGATGTCATTAGCCTACTTTCTCAAAGCTTAGAGCAAGGCAAGCTTTACAGCCTTGTCAGCCAGCTGGTTCCCAGCCATCAAGGTTACCAGCGTCTCACTAACGAGCTCGACCGCTATCAGGACATAGCGGATAGTGGTATGTGGTATCCATTGAATGTTGAAGAAGAACTTGCGCTGGGTGACCGCCACCCACAAGTGCCACGTATTCGGTGGATGCTACAGTCCTACGGTGATTTCCACCAAGGCACCCTTGATTGGCTGAAACCAGAGCAAACCTCACAAGACCCACTGCTGCTTGAGCAAGATTATCAACCTAACGACCCACGCAGCGTTTATGAGTTGGATTCCGATACCGTAACGGCCATTAAACACTTTCAAAAACGCAATGGCCTGAAGACAACAGGTAATGTAGATACCCCAACCCTAGCAAGATTAAACGTGGCGCCGTATTTTATGGCTCAGCGCATCGCCCTAAATATGAAGCGCTGGCGCTACCTTCCTAAGCAATTAGGTGAACGCTACATCCTAGTGAACATGGCTAATTACCGCCTAGACTTAATTCAAAACGATGTCAGCCAGCTAAGTATGAAGGTCATTATTGGTCGTGAACAACTTCGCACCCCTGTGCTAGCAGAAACCATCAATAGCATCGTACTGGCACCTGAATGGAATGTGCCGCATCGCATTGCTAAACGCGACATCATTCCCCATGCGAAACGTCAACCTGACTACCTAAAGCAGCATAACTTTAAAATATACGAAGGCTGGCAATTACCGGCAAAAGAGATCGACATTACGGCCGATATTGACTGGGAAGGCTTTGACTCTCGGGTAAATACTTACCGCTTTGTACAGGGCCCAGGCGAAGATAATTCATTGGGTCATGTGAAGTTCGTGATCCCAAATGACCAGTCCATTTACTTGCACGACACCAACCACAAAGAGCTGTTCAACTATCAAATGCGTGCACTGAGCAGCGGTTGCATCCGCGTAGAAAAACCCCTTGAACTGGCACACGCCCTTTTGAAAAAACAAAACTGGAATCAAGCCTCCATTAACCGTGTGATTGATAACGCTCAAACTCGAGCCGTTCGTTTAAAGGACCCTGTGCCAGTTTATCTCATGTACTGGACCACCTGGGTGGATGAAAATGGTCAATTACAAGTACGTGATGACGTGTATAAGCGTGACCAGATCCATGGTGAAAGCCATAAACTGGATTCTATTGTTTTGTAGCAATTAACCCTCACATCTATCAACGCACTTAAACAACCGACAGCCACCCTAGCCAAGCATCCTCATTACTTTGAGTTTCCAAAAATGTAATAGATAGCCTCTTTGCTTATAACCGAGCATAAATGGCACAATCCCTGCGCAATTTATACGTCACAATAAAAAACGTCAGGGTACTCGCCGTGAATCGCCGCCAATTTATTAAACACTCCAGTCTTGTGTCCTTAGCCATGGGCAGTTCATCTGTTTTTGCGGCCAATACTTCTCTTATCCTACCTCAGGATGAAGCGCGCACCCTGAAGCTTAAAAACTTGCACACAGGCGAAAAAGTAAACACCACTTACTGGGAACACGGCGAATACCTAGTAGACGGTCTCGCTGAGATTTATTTCTTGATGCGTGACCACCGCGCTAATCAAGTAGCTGCCATGGATCTAACGCTTTTAGATGAGCTTCACCGCATTCAGCAAACATTAGAAACTCAGCAAGAAATTTATCTAGTCTCTGGTTATCGCAGCCCAGCAACCAACAATAAATTGCGTCGTAACAACGAAGGCGTGGCTAAGCACAGTTATCACATGCAAGGCCGTGCTCTGGACTTTAGAATTCCTGGGATTAGAAACTCACACTTACACAAGGCTACACTGGCCAGCAGTGATGGCGGTGTAGGGTATTACCCTAATAGTGGGTTTATTCACTTAGACACAGGTCGCAAACGCAACTGGGTTAGCTAAAACCATAAACATATGTTTCTTATGGTTTTTTCTTGGCACGATGGTTTAATTTGCTAGAATGGCGCTTCCTTACCCATAATAATAATACTGTGCGCCAAGACCACCTTGCCACTTTAGGCCTTGATTCCGATGCTGACCTGACTGCCATTAAGATGGCTTTTCGTCGTTTAGCCTCCATTTACCACCCCGATAAAAATTCAAGCCAACGCCAGCGTTTTATCAAAATCTGCCGGGCCTACGATCAACTCATGACACCGATTAATAAAGTGCCAACAAAAGTAAATACGCAAAATAGGCGACAAGGTAAGCGTGGAGAACCCACTCAACGTCGTTTCGAAATATTATTAGAGACAGAATATAAAGGTGTGAATATTCGCACTCAAGCCTAGCTAACCGTATGTGATTCTAGGTAGCACGAGGCCCAAGCATGCGGCTTTGTCCAAGTTTATTTAACGCTAACTCTAAAGTACTGCCAATCACTTGCGCACTGTCTAACTGCATCACATCGGACAAAACTTCTTGGGCATAGATTAAATCAGTACTGCGCAAAACAGACTTCACTCTGGGCACGTTGGTGGCATTCATTGAAAGCATGTCATAACCCATGGCCATCAAAATTAATGCGCCAGCAGGGTTGCCGGCCATTTCACCACACACACTGACCGGGCAATTTTCACTTTTGCCTGCATTCACAATATGTTGCAAAGCAGCCAGCACTGACGGGTGAAAGCTATCATACAAGCCGGCTACCCTTGGGTTATTTCGATCCACTGCTAACAAGTACTGGGTTAAATCATTGGAGCCCACCGATAAAAAATCCACCATGCTCGCCAACTGTTTCGCCTGGTATACCGCTGCCGGAACTTCGATCATGACGCCGACTTCGGGCATTTCTACCTCAATACCTTCTTCGATGACTTCTTGATAAGCACGGTAAATAAAATGCAGAGCTTCCTCTACTTCACTGGTACTGGTAATCATAGGCAGCATAATCTTCAAGTTATTTAACCCGTGACTGGCCTTCAACATGGCCCTAACTTGTAACAGAAATATTTCTGGATGATCTAGGGTCACGCGGATTCCACGCCAACCTAAAAACGGATTGTCTTCTTCAATCGGAAAGTAACTCAGGGCTTTATCACCGCCAATATCCAGCGTACGCATGGTCACCGGTTGAGGGGCAAACGCTTCTAACTGGGAACGATAGATATTGGCTTGTTCGGTTTCTGACGGGAATCGATCACGCATCATAAACGGCACTTCCGTTCGATACAGACCAACGCCTTCTGCACCTTTATCCAGTGAACGATAGGCATCAGTAATCAAACCTGTGTTCACCAGTAACTTTAAGCGATGTCCGTCCGTGGTTTGTGCGGGCAATTCTTTGATGGCTTCTAAGCCTTGAACCAAGGCCTTCTCTTCTTCTACGATTGCTTGGAATTGTTCCAGCATTCGCGGCGAAGGGTGGGTATATAAATGACCACGGTAGCCATCCACCACCA
This sequence comes from Bermanella sp., assembly GCA_002683575.1. Taxonomy (GTDB): domain Bacteria; phylum Pseudomonadota; class Gammaproteobacteria; order Pseudomonadales; family Oceanobacteraceae; genus Bermanella. Next base: position 8,111 of record NYTP01000025.1, on the reverse strand, counting down.
GTTTAATGCCGTCCATTTGTTTTACGGGTAAATCAACGGCACCCATGATGGTGGGTATGCCCATGGCTCTGGCTAGAATAGCGACGTGTGAGTTGGCCGAGCCCTTGGCGCTCACTAGCGCGACTAACTTGTTTTCAGGCACTTCGCCCAACATAGAAGGGGTTAATTCTTCACTGACCAAAATTGTGTGTTCAGGGAAGTCCACATCCGACACCAGCTCAATGGTGTCTTGTAATTGGGCCAGTACACGAGCCCCCAGGTCTTTAATGTCCGTGGCACGTTCACGCAGGTAGGCATCGTCCATTTTGTCAAAATGTGCAACGTACTCAAAAATCACATCTCTAAGAGCACCTTGCGCCCACTGATTATTCTCTTTAATGCGGCGCGTAACTTCGCTGCCAAGTGCGTCGTCATCCAACATGCGAATGTACACATCAAACAAAGCCTGCTCTTCTGGTCTCAGGTCTTTAAGGGCTTCACCCACTTGTTTGATCTGCATGCGCGCGCCATCAATGGCATGCTTGAAGCGCAGGATTTCATCGTCGACATTTTGCGCTGTGCGATCCGGTACGTCATATAAGTCGGCTGTCGGTGAAAGCACGACCACTGTACCGATGGCAATCCCAGGAGCCGCTGCCGCCCCTTTGACCACCACATCTTGCTTAACTTTTTTCTTTTTAAATTGGTCAGGGCGCTCTAACACTTGCCCAGTGGCCTCGGCATGGGCAAGCACCCCTGCCAATTGAGCCGACATAGTGACCATGAAGGCTTCTTCACTTTCATCAAACTTGCGTCGATCGGACTGCTGAACCACCAGCACCCCTAAAATACGTTTTTGATTGATGATAGGCACACCTAAAAAGCTATTAAACTTTTCTTCGCCCGTGCCAGAGAGGAAATGATACTTGGGGTGCTTGGATGCATCATCCAGGTTGATAGGCTCTTCGCGCGCAGCCACAAAGCCCACCAAGCCCTCGTTATTACTTAAGCTCACTTTGCCCACAGATGCCGCGTTTAAGCCTTTGGTGGCACGTAAAATGTGCCGCTTGGTCTTTGCGTTATACACATAGACCGAACACACTTCGGTATTCATGGCTTGCTGCACTCGATCAACAAGAATGCCCAACGCGGCGTCAAGGTCCCCCGCGTTGTTCACCTCTTGTACGATTTGGCGCAGCAAATTTAGCATGATTGTTTTGCCTGTAATTCAAACAACTTAGGTGCTAACTCGCGCATGGCACGACGATAGACGTCTCGTTTAAATGGCACCACTTGGCCAAGCGGATACCAATAGCTGACCCAACGCCAGCCATCAAATTCGGCTTTATCCGCATAATCAAAGCTTATGCGGTTATCATTCGTGACGAGTTGCAACAAAAACCATTTTTGTTTTTGGCCGACACATACTGGTTTGCTGTTATGGCGCACCATGCGTTTTGGTAAACGGTATCTTAGCCAGCCTTTTGTACACCCAAGGATTTCTACATCTTCAGGTAATAGGCCCACTTCCTCCCGAAGCTCCCTAAATAAAGCGGCTTCAGCACTTTCTTGTGCCTTAATTCCGCCTTGAGGAAACTGCCACGCATCCTGCCCAATTCGCCTTGCCCATAATACCTGAGCATTTTTATTCACCAGTATGATGCCAACATTCGGGCGATAGCCTTCAGCATCGATCATGGTTTCATCCAAATTTTAAATTGATAATGCCACCATACTATTAAAACATTGCCATTGGAAACCAGTGTTTTTTTATTCCTTTTTAATATAAATAGGATTTATGAGCGCTACTTCCACAATATTAAAGACAGCTTTCCTATGACAGGCTAAAATACATCGCAATTTTTCAGCTGGGGAACGCCGTGGCACTGGCAATTTTTGACTTAGACAACACCTTAATCTCAGGCGATAGTGATCACGGCTGGGGGCAGTTTCTAGTCGAGCAAGGGCTGGTAGACGCCCAGTTATTCAAAGAGAAAAACGACTATTATCTTGAGCAATACCAATTAGGTCAGTTGGATATTCTTGAGTATCTTGAATTCTCTCTTCAAGCACTCACCCTTTTCCCCACCGAGAAACTCTTCCAGCTGCGCACGCAGTTTGTCGAAGAAAAGATTGTCCCTATCATCACGCAAAAATCCCTCGATTTATTGCAAAAACACCGAGATGCAGGGGATTACCTTCTCATTATCACTGCCACAAATTTATTTGTCACCGAACCCATTGCGGAACGTCTTGGGGTAGATGACATCATTGCCACGAATCCTGAAGTCATAAATGGCCAATATACGGGCAAAATCAGTGGGATCCCTAGCTTTCAAGATGGAAAAGTGAAACGCTTGGCAGCTTGGTTACAGCAAAACACGTTATCATTGCAGGGCAGTTACTTTTACAGTGATTCACACAATGATCTACCCTTACTCAAGCAGGTGGATTACCCCGTAGCCGTAGATGCCGATGAGACCTTGAGTGCATACGCACAACAGAACGGCTGGCCCATTATTAGTTTAAGGGATGACACTTGAAGTCAAAATTCAATCTAAACGTGTTTCCTATCGCCCTCTGGCTTGCTCTTGTGCTGGGCCTAAGTGGTTGCGATAAGCTTTTTGAGCAACCCAAACAAGCTGAGCAAGCACCCGAGCAAGCACAGGTGAACACCGAAGCACTTCTAAGCGCAGCAAACCTATATGTTTATACCCAGATGTCTGAGGCATTAAGCGGCGCACAAGAATTAGATTCCGTTATCACTTCCCTGTTACACCACCCTAATCCTGGTNCNCTAGAAGAAGCCCAGCTTGCTTGGATTAAAGCCTATAGNGCGTATATTAAAGTGAGNTTTTTCTCCCGAGTGCCCCGCTTTGAAAAACCTCAGTTTCGTGATCAAAATGACACCTANGCGCGCATAGAAGAGCGCATCGACAGCTGGCCAATCGAACCTGGCTACATTGACTACCTACCCTTGTATCCGTTAAGTGGCATCGTCAATGACCTTACTCTTAAAATTAACGAAGAAGATGTCAGCGCCCAGCATGGTTTTTCTGATATGCGCTTTGCCAGCCTAGGCTTTCACCCTATTGAGTTTTTATTGTTTGGGGAGAATGGGAAGCGCAGTGCTAAAGACTTCATCCCACAAGAAAACAGTATTGAGGTCGTTAGTGCAGACACGGCCATTAAAGAAGATGACAGTGACGAACTCAGTCACTCAGACGATAAAAACAGTGAAACACATGAGCATGTTCATGTGGAAATTGATGGGCCACAAAACCATAACCGTCGCCGTGATTACTTACGTCTTCTGAGTGCATTAGTCGTGAAAAATTTACAGAAGCTCACCGATCGCTGGGAGCCCGCCCATGGCTACTACGCCAAACAATGGCGCCAACCTCAGCCCTCACAACAACTGGCAAGCTTAACCCTTGTTTATCAGTCCATGGTGGACAGCATTCAGAAAACGCTCTTAGAAAAGCACTTCTCTGTCTTACTCAATCAAAAACAAGTGGATGATTTACGTAGCCCTTTCTCAAATCAAGATGTGAACAACATGCATGATCTAGTCATGGGTATTGAAAGCTTACTGAATATGGAATCCGGTTTCATTAGCGCCCTCAGAGACCAAGATGCTGAAAGCGCAGATAAGATGACGGCTGTATTTAAACGTCTATTACGGGATATGAAGCAGCTTCCACAAAACCTAACAAGTCTGCCTTTGGATAAACGCAAAGCGCGTATTTTACCAGTACAAGAAAAAGTATTGCAGCTACTTGAGCAGCTCTACAAAGGGGCCATTATGCTACAGCTGCCCATTCGTGCCTTGCCTGTATCCACCAGCTAAGAGCTCGCAATGCATTCACCACACAAAAGGCGATGAAGTGATTCATCGCCTTTTTTATTGCAATAATACTTTTGCGTGCCTCTGGCTTATGGTTTTTTGAAAATACAAAAACGATAGAAACAAAAAAAGCGATGAATCACTTCATCGCTTTTTTTAAAAAGTAATACTTAAAGCGCTAACTGTATGTGCTAGCGCCTAAGGTATTATTTATTTTTCTTTGAAGAGTTAGCACGCTTACGTTCGTTTTCAGTAAGGTGTTTCTTACGAATACGAATGCTTTCAGGCGTGACTTCTACTAGCTCATCATCTTCGATGAATTCTAGTGCTTGCTCTAGAGTGTGCTTAACAGGTGGAACCAAGTTAATCGCTTCATCTGTACCAGATGCACGTACGTTAGTTAGCTGCTTCGCTTTAGTTGGGTTAACAACTAGATCGTTATCACGAGAGTGAAGACCTACGATCTGACCTTCGTAAACTTCTTGAGCAGGTACAACAAATAAGCGACCACGCTCTTGCAAAGTGAATAGCGCGTAGCCCAGTACTTTACCAGCAACCATAGAAACCAACACACCATTATGGCGAGTTGCCACAGGTCCCGCTTTCACTTCACCGTAGTGATCGAAAACGTTGGTTAAAATACCCGAACCAGAGGTCATGGTCATGAAGTCGCCACGGAAACCAATCAAGCCACGAGCAGGCATGATGAATTCTAAACGCACACGGCCTTTACCATCTGGAACCATGTTGGTCATTTCAGCACGACGATCACCCATCTCGGACATCACCGCACCTTGGTGCTGTTCTTCAACGTCGATTACAACTTGTTCGAAAGGCTCTTCAATTTTACCGTTTACTTCGCGCTGAACTACTTCAGGACGACCAACGGCCATTTCAAAACCTTCACGACGCATGGTTTCGATCAATACAGAAAGGTGAAGCTCACCACGACCACTTACGCGGAATTTCTCAGGGCTATCGCCTTGCTCAACACGCAATGCCACGTTGTGAATCAATTCTTTCTCTAGACGCTCAGCAATATTACGGCTGGTTACGAACTTACCTTCTTTACCCGCAAACGGAGAATCATTTACTTGGAAGGTCATGCTTACAGTTGGCTCATCAACCGATAACGGTGGCAATGCTTCAACGTTCGATGGTACACAAAGGGTGTCAGAGATACCCAGCTTATCAATACCTGTAATACAAACGATGTCACCAGCTGTTGCTGAATCAACAACCACACGGTGAAGACCGTGGTAACCTTTTACTTCAGCTACTTTGCCGTTACGCGTTTTGCCTTCAGCATCAATAACCGTTACTTGCTGGTTCGTTTTCAATGTACCACGAGTAATACGGCCGATACCTACAACGCCTTTGAACGGGTCATAATCCAAAGATGAAACCTGCATTTGCAGATCACCTTCAGGGTCAACGTCAGGCGCTGGAACGTTATCAGCAATCGCTTGAAGCAATGGTGTCATGTCTTCAGCCATATCTTCAAAGTCAGTACCGGCAATACCGTTGATTGCAGAAGCATAAATAACAGGGAAATCTAATTGCTCTTCAGTGGCGCCTAGACGATCGAACAAGTCGAATACTTCGTCCATTACCCAATCAGGACGCGCACCAGGGCGGTCAATTTTGTTGATAACAACGATTGGACGTAAACCGCGAGCAAATGCTTTTTGCGTCACGAAACGGGTTTGTGGCATTGGGCCGTCAACCGCATCAACGATTAGTAATACAGAGTCAACCATGGACATAACACGTTCTACTTCACCACCAAAGTCGGCGTGTCCCGGTGTATCTACGATGTTGAAACGGTATTCGTTCCACTTGATCGCAGTGTTTTTCGCCAAGATGGTAATACCACGTTCTTTCTCTTGGTCGTTGGAATCCATTACACGCTCGCCACCTAGCTCTTTACGATCTAGCGTGCCGGACTGCTCAAGTAGTTTATCAACAAGTGTGGTTTTGCCATGGTCAACGTGAGCGATGATGGCGATATTGCGTAAGTTCTCAATCATATATGTGTCCTGTCAGGCCTTGCTTTTAACATGCCTAGAAAATAAAACTGCACGGCGCAATCTGCAGTGGTTTGCGCATTCAACTCGAGGGGTGTCAAAACCGATTGGCTCATCTTGCGATTAGCTCACTAGGTTTTACTTAAATAAGGTAATACCTGAAATCCCCTCTTGAATGTCACTGCATCTTTATGGTTCACAAATCGAACCAAAAAACACGCTGCAAGGAGACTGCCTCAAAATTTAGGCGGCGATTATAGCCATCTAATGCCACGCAAGCTATGAAAACCCCGATAAAAAAGTGATTTTTTGTGCAAAAAATACTCAATAAGGTGATTTACCTGAAAATGACCTGCTAGCAGGCATAATCTAGGTATCATCACTGAAGCGTTGAACCTATAATGTGCAGGCCTTATGGGGTGGCATGGCTAAAACAAACAAAATTAATATGTTTTAGCACCAAATTAGAGCACGACTTTCGTCATTTGCACTAATATGTGACATGGGTATCTTGGAATTACGCTCAAAGCGCCTTGAAAGCCCGTTATATCACCCTGATAATGACTGGCATGCGTTTTGCTCTATGTTCGGGCAGTGCACCAAGTGCAAGCTCCTATATTAAGAGCAATCGTAAAATCATCAGACGCAAATCGTCTTCTACCATTGGAGAGCACCATGTCAGAGAATACTCTGAAGCTGATTAAAGACAATGATGTGAAGTGGGTTGACCTACGCTTCACGGACACTAAAGGTAAAGAGCAGCACGTTTCTATCCCTGCTTCTTACGTCGACGCTGAATTTTTTGAAACTGGCCAAATGTTCGATGGCTCTTCAATCGCTGGCTGGAAAGGCATCAATGAATCAGACATGATTCTATTGCCAGATGACAACACTTCTTTCCTAGACCCGTTCACTGAAGATGCAACGCTAATCTTACGTTGTGACATCATCGAGCCTAGCACCATGCAAGGTTATGAGCGTGACCCGCGTTCTGTTGCAAAACGCGCTGAAGAATTCCTTCAGTCTACTGGTCTTGGCGACACTGCATTCTTCGGTCCAGAACCTGAATTCTTCATCTTTGATGATGTTAAATTCGGTGCTGACATTTCTGGTGCTTTCTACAAAGTTAACTCTGAAGAAGGTTCTTGGAACTCTGCGAATTCAATCGAAGGCGGTAACATGGGTCACCGTCCTCGCGTTAAAGGCGGTTACTTCCCAGTACCACCAGTAGATAGCTCTCACGACATGCGTGCTGCAATGTGTAACACCATGATGGCAATCGGCCTTGACGTTGAAGTGCATCACCACGAAGTGGCAACTGCTAACCAAAACGAAATCGGTGTTAAATTTAACACGCTAGTTAAAAAAGCTGACGAAGTGCAAATGCTTAAGTACGTTGTTCATAACGTTGCTCACGCATACGGCAAAACGGCTACTTTCATGCCTAAGCCAATCGTTGGTGACAACGGTTCTGGTATGCACGTTCACCAATCTTTCTGGAAAGATGGCGAGAACATGTTTGCTGGTGACGAGTACGCTGGTCTTTCTGAAACGGCTCTTTTCTACATCGGCGGTATCATCAAGCACGCTAAAGCGCTAAACGCGTTCACCAACCCAGGTACTAACTCTTACAAGCGTTTGATCCCTGGTTTCGAAGCACCTGTAATGCTTGCGTACTCTGCACGTAACCGTTCTGCTTCTATCCGTATTCCTTATGTTGCAAGCCCTAAAGGCAAGCGTGTTGAAGCTCGTTTCCCTGACCCAATCGCTAACCCATACCTAGCATTCGCTGCAATGCTAATGGCGGGTATCGATGGTGTTAAAAACAAGATTCACCCTGGCGATGCGGCTGATAAAGACTTGTACGATCTTGAGCCAGAAGAAGCGGCTAAGATCCCACAAGTGGCTGGTAGCCTACGTGAAGCTCTTGAGTGCCTTAAAGAAGACAGCGCTTTCTTAACTGAAGGTGGTGTATTCACTCAAGACATGATCGACGCTTACATCGAACTTAAAATGGAAGAAGTGTATCGTGTTGAACACACGACTCACCCAGTTGAGTACGATCTATACTACTCTGTTTAATAACAGACCTAGTTTAGAAAAAAGGAGCAGCCTACGGGCTGCTTTTTTTATGTGTAAACAAAAGCGTTGAACACAATTCTCGACCCATAACCCAGTTGAGTACGATCTATACTACTCTGTTTAATAACAGACCTAGTTTAGAAAAAAGGAGCAGCCTACGGGCTGCTTTTTTTATG
>NYTP01000024.1 GCA_002683575.1 Bermanella sp. | reverse complement strand
CGGGTTCCTACCAAGCAAAGCCAGCCACATCAAATCTCATAACCCTGCAAAAAAAATGTACGAGCTCGCACCTGCGAGCGAAAAACGATTCACCCCGAGATGCAGGTTTCTACCAAGCAAAGCCAGCCTCATCTAATTTCATAACCCTGCAAAAAATGTACGAGCTCGCACCTGCGAGCGAAAAACGATTCACCCCGAGATGCAGGTTTCTACCAAGAAAAGCCAGCCCCATCTAATTTCATCACTCTGCAAAAACCTACGAGCGCCCCCCCAACATTCACACACTTGTTTTAAAGTTTTTATCTTCATTTTTAAAAAAGGCACAACCTATGCAACTTATTTCGCAAGGCATTAAAAAATTGACGCCTTGCTGCTAATCCTTTCCAAAGCCGACGATAAAGGGAATACAGGGAACGTAAATAAGTCTAAATTAAACATACAGGCGTAGACTTATTTGAGAGCAGGCCCATGACCACATAGACACTAGGTGAGGTTACCATGAGCATTTTCAACCACTATCAGGATCGCTATAAAACCACACAGCAAGAAGTGATGACGCTGCAAGACTACCTGCAACTGTGTAAAGACGATCCGAGCGTCTATGCATCGGCGGCAGAGCGCATGCTCATGGCCATTGGCGAACCAGAACTCATCGACACCGCCAATGACTCACGCTTAAGCCGAATCTTCTCCAACAAAGTTATCAAGCGCTACCCAGCCTTTAGTGAGTTTTATGGTATGGAAGAAGCCGTGGAGCAAATCGTGTCGTATTTCCGCCACGCAGCTCAAGGTCTAGAAGAGCGTAAACAAATTTTATATTTACTGGGCCCCGTGGGTGGTGGTAAATCGTCATTAGCAGAACGTCTAAAACATCTCGTTCAGCATATACCCTTTTATGCCATTGAGGGCTCACCGGTTTTTGAATCCCCGCTGGGGTTATTTAACCCAGAAGAAGACGCCAGCATTTTAGAAGAAGATTTTGGTATTCCTAGTCGTTACATCAAAGGTTTTATGTCCCCTTGGGCAGCAAAACGCTTGCACGAATACAACGGCGATATTTCCAAATTTAAAGTCGTAAAATTATATCCCAATATCGTCGATCAAATCGCCGTCGCCAAAACCGAACCCGGTGATGAAAACAACCAAGATATTTCAGCGCTTGTGGGTAAAGTGGACATTCGTAAACTGGAAGACTACAGCCAGGATGACCCAGATGCCTACAGCTTCTCTGGTGCATTGTGCCGTGCTAATCAGGGCATCATGGAATTTGTAGAGATGTTCAAAGCGCCTATCAAAGTCTTACACCCATTGTTAACCGCAACACAAGAAGGTAACTACAACGGCACAGAGGGTATGGGTGCCATTCCATTTGACGGCGTGCTCATGGCCCACTCAAATGAAAGTGAATGGCAAACTTTCAAAAATAATAAAACCAATGAAGCATTCATTGACCGTGTTTACATCGTCAAGGTGCCTTATTGCTTACGGGTCAGCGAAGAAATTCATATTTATGAAAAACTGCTTACCCACAGTTCATTACATGAAAGCCCTTGTGCACCGGATACTTTAAATATGCTGGCGCAGTTTTCGATCCTGTCGCGCTTAAAAGAGCCTGAGAACTCAAGAATTTATAGCAAGATGCGTATCTACGATGGGGAAAACCTAAAAGATACCGACCCTAAAGCTAAGTCGATTCAAGAGTATCACGATAACGCAGGTGTCAATGAAGGCATGAGCGGCTTATCCACCCGTTTTGCTTTTAAGATTTTAAGCCGTGTATTTAACTTTGACCCAGGTGAAGTGGCCGCCAACCCTGTGCATCTTATGTATGTCCTTGAAAAACAAATTGAACAAGAGCAGTTCCCACAAGAAATTGCGGACCGCTACTTAAACTTTATCAAAGAATACATGGCGCCTAAGTATGTGGAGTTCATCGGCAAAGAAATACAAACGGCTTATTTAGAGTCTTACAGTGAATACGGCCAAAATATATTTGATCGTTATGTCACTTATGCCGATTTCTGGATCCAAGACCAAGAATACCGCGACCCTGAAACCGGTGAGATTCTTGATCGGGTATCCATCAATGAAGAACTAGAAAAAATTGAAAAACCCGCTGGTATCAGTAATCCAAAAGACTTCCGTAATGAAGTGGTGAACTTTGTACTGCGTGCCAAAGCCAATAACTCCGGTAAAAATCCAAGCTGGCAAAGTTATGAAAAAATGCGCGCCGTGATTGAGAAAAAAATGTTCGCCAATACCGAAGACCTCTTACCGGTTATCAGCTTTAACGCCAAAGGGTCAAACGACGAGAAGAAAAAACACGACAATTTTGTCGCCCGTATGGTGGAACGTGGCTACACCGAAAAACAAGTCAGGCTGCTCTCTGAATGGTATTTACGCGTTCGTAAATCACAGTAATTGAGAGGTGCCCTATGAGCTATATCATAGATAGACGGCTTAACGGTAAAAACAAGAGCATGGTCAATCGCCAGCGTTTCTTGCGCCGTTATAAAAGCCATATCAAAAAAGCCGTCACCGATGCCGTGAATAAGCGCTCCATCACTGACATGGAACGCGGTGAGAAAATCAGTATCCCTACACGGGACACCAGCGAGCCGGTATTTAGTCATGGTAAAGGCGGCGCACGCCAACGTGTATTACCTGGCAACCGGGAGTTTCATGCGGGAGACAAAGTATTACGCCCCAAAGGGGAAGGGGGCGGCAATGGTGCCGGTGAAGGCAACGCCAGTAACCAAGGTGAAGGGGAAGATGATTTTTCTTTTTTCATCAGCAAAGAGGAATTTCTCGACTATGTCTTTGAAGACCTTGCCTTGCCCAATCTTCTGAAAAAAACCTTAAATGAGCACGATGCGGTGGAATATCGCCGGGCGGGGTTTACGGCCACAGGGACACCCAACAACCTTGCGGTGATTAAATCCATGCGCGCGGCTCATGCACGTCGTATTGCCCTATCCGCCAGCTCACGCCGTAAACTTAAAAAAGCCAAAGCCGAGTTAGAAGAAGAACAACAAAAAGATGAGGACCTAAAAAATCCCATCAAAATCACTGAACTTGAACAAACCATTACCAAGCTTCAAGAGAAAATCAAAAAAATCCCCTTCATTGACACCTTTGATATTAAGTATCGCAATATTATTAAAGAGCCCGTACCCAGTACTAAGGCCGTGATGTTTTGCGTGATGGATGTTTCAGGTTCCATGACGCAACAAATTAAAGACATGGCAAAGCGTTTTTATATTTTGCTTTATCTGTTTTTGCAGCGTAATTACGAAAAAACCGAAGTGGTGTTTATTCGTCACCATACCAGTGCTAAAGAGGTCAGCGAGGAGGAGTTTTTTTACAGCCGTGAGACCGGCGGCACCATTGTTTCAAGCGCATTAGAGTTAATGGGTAACATTATTGAAGAGCGTTACAACCCAGCGGAATGGAATATTTACGGCGCCCAAGCCAGTGATGGTGATAACTGGGATGATGACAGCCCAAATTGCGCTGAAATCTTACGCCAACGCATTATGCCCATGGCGCAATACTTTGCATACATAGAAATCACCCCTAATGCACATCAAGCCTTATGGCGCTCTTATGAAGCGCTTGCCCCTCAATTAGGGGAGCGTTTCGCCATGGAACAAATCACCAGTGCGGCGGATATTTTCCCCGTGTTTCGTGATTTATTTTCGCGTAAGTCTCTTAAGGAGGCGGTATGAGCAAAACCAAAAGACGAGAACCCATTTCTACTGGTTCCGAATGGACATTTGAATTACTTGAGCAATACGATCAAGAAATTGCCCGCATCGCAAAAGAATATCGTTTAGATACATACCCTAACCAAATTGAAGTCATCACAGCTGAACAAATGATGGATGCCTATGCCTCTGTGGGTATGCCTATTTCCTATAATCATTGGTCATACGGCAAGCATTTTTTACATACCCAAACCCATTACCAACGGGGCCAAATGGGATTAGCCTATGAAATTGTGATTAACAGTGACCCTTGTATCGCCTACCTAATGGAAGAGAACACCATGTGCATGCAAGCATTGGTCATCGCCCATGCAAGCTACGGTCATAATTCATTTTTCAAAGGTAATTATTTATTTAAAACCTGGACAGACGCCAGTGCGATCATTGACTACCTAGTATTCTCACGCACCTATATAAAAAAGTGTGAAGAGCGCCACGGGGTAGATGCCGTCGAAAGTATTTTAGACGCCGCCCATGCATTAATGAATTACGGCGTTGATCGCTACAAACGCCCTCGCCCCATTAGCAGCGAAGAAGAAAAGCTTCGCCAAGAGGAGCGCGAAACCATCCTTCAACAGCAAGTAAATGATTTATGGCGCACCCTTCCCATTTCAGAAAAAGAAAGTAAAAAACAGCGCTCGCGCTTTCCCAGCGANCCTCAAGANAANCTATTGTATTTTTTAGAAAAAAANGCGCCNTTACTCAAACCCTGGCAGCGTGAAATTATTCGTATTGTGCGNAAACTTGCGCAATATTTTTATCCACAACGCCAAACACAAGTGATGAATGAAGGCTGGGCGACTTTCTGGCATTACACCCTACTGAACACCATGTATGACGAAGGTTTAGTCACCGAAGGCTTTATGATGGAGTTTTTAAATAGCCACAGCAGTGTCATTTATCAGCCTCCCTTTGATAGTCCTTATTTCAGTGGCATCAACCCCTATACTTTGGGTTTTCATATGATGAGTGACATTCGTCGTATTTGTGAACACCCTACCGCTGAAGATAAAGAATGGTTTCCTGACATTGCCGGCAGTGATTGGTTAGATACCCTGCATTTTGCCATGCAAAACTTCAAAGATGAGAGCTTTGTATTGCAGTACCTTTCGCCTAAATTAATGCGTGATTTAAAATTATTCTCCATCATGGATGATGAACGTAAAATGCATATCAGCATTGATGCCATTCATGATGAAATGGGGTATCGAAGAGTACGTGAGGATTTAGCCAAACAGTATGACTTGTCTTACCGTGAGCCCAATATTCAAGTGTATTCTGTGGATATCAATGGGGACCGCTCGTTAACCTTGCATCACCAGCGGCAAAACAACATTCCCCTTAACGAGCAAACTCAAGATGTGGTAAAACATTTACACACCCTATGGGGATTCGATGTGTACCTGCATTCCATTAACGAAGAAGGTAAAACCATTAAATCGTATTCGTGCTCTGACAATCATCACTACAGTGAAGAAGATCAACTCGAAATCGATGCATAATCTCTTTATTTTTTACTGTGTTGCGGTGGCTTGGCAATAAACCCTGCCACCGCTATCCAGTAAAAAGTGTTAACGATAATCGCGCCTTTTTTACCCTCAAATTTTTTTAACACTACATACAAGCTTATTAAGCGGACAACTGTTGCTTGTGGTACACAGAAAATGCTTCTCGCACTTGTGTATCTGATGGCACATGATCGGTTCTCACTAACAGCAATATACTTTGTGCGTAGACGTTATCTTCGGTAGAAGGGTGCACACACACATGACCCTCTTTACTCACATAAGCCAACGGCGTACCTAAGTTAGCCATAATCATGGCCATCATGACTTCCTGCCACTTATCACCTTCAAGCCAAAGGGGAAAACGCATAATCAGATCATTGGTACCGGTAAACATATCCTCCATTAACACTTCCGCTCCAGGGCTTTCCATGGCTCGAACTAAGACTTCAGGGTAAGAGCGTACGGGGCGCATGACGGTTTTTACGCCGATGCGTTTAAAGCGCTCACGGTTTTCATCTTCCACGCATTCAACAATGACCCGATAAGCCAGACCGTGCTCTTTCATGCGATAACAAATATCAAAACTTAAGCTATCGCTGTCATCACTGTGTTCATCATCCGCCAGCACAATAATATGAGCCGCTTGCTCCATATTGCTTTGCTTATAATCCGCTTCATGGTTTGCATGACCCGCTAAGAACGTGACGCCAAGGTGCTCAAGAGACATGGGCAAGCCGTCTAGGTATAAATTATTGAGCAATACGATGGGGGTTTTGTTGGTCGCGGGGTTGGAACGAATCTGAGTAATCAGGCGGTTAAAGTATAAATCTGGATTATATTTGGGTGCATTAATAATTACGATATGGTTATTCATGGCGCCTCCACAGCTAACAGGTCAACCTTACCCTGTCCCTGTGGTAAGCATGTGAATATGAGCTGTTTCTAGTATAGGAGGCACTCTTGCGTCTCGCCACATGGTGACAGACATTCACCAAGCAACGACCACATCTTCCCTTTGAATGGCATAACGGTCTGGGGTTTTATTCAACTTAGCGATAGCAAAGCGAGGCTGTACCTGTGTAATGGTGGCTTTAACCTTGGTGTCTTTTAATTGCGTCAGGCCTTGCTGATCTAAGTTATAAAACGTACTGGTACGAAAGACCGTCAGTTCATCCCCTGGGCGCATGCCCACACTACCACCGGTATCTAGGCGAATATAATCCCCAGAGGTATCAATGATTTTTGCCATATAAGGCTGACAACCTAAATTAGTATTTAAGTCATCCACCACCTTGCTCAACGCATCTTTCACATGCTGGCCGTAATCACTCTTCCAAAATACAGGGGTCGCAAAACCGGTACGATGACGATCCCCATATTCCCACTCACCAGCAGTGGCATAGGTATTTTGAAACATAAGCGCACCACTGATGCCATCATGTACATACACATCCAGTACAAAGTTGCGCATGCGTTTTTCACGGGATAAGCCAATTAAGTCCAACGGATGATCCCAAATTTGTGGCACACCGGCATCAGGGTTAATCATATCTAAATCCCGAATAACACCACTAATCACAAACTGTGCTCCGAGCTCTTTCGCTAACTCAACGGAGTTAGTTAATCGCTGTAAATTATTTTGCGAAGACGGTGCGCGATCCACACTGCTGAACATTAAAAGGTGACCGCTATCCATGGCGTGTAAACGATGACGCCCATTAATGGTATTGGCCAGTACACTTGAAAGGTGCTGCTCTATATTGCCCAGGCCGCCCAGCACAGCATGCTTAGGACTTTGCAGCGCAAAACCTGCCACCGCTACCGCCTTGCGGTATCCGTTGCCTTGGTTCATGGCACATTGGCCTTCTTCTATGAACTCAGCTCGCAGTTTCACTTCTAAAATGCCTTGGCTGATTTTCTCATGCAAAATACGCACATGACGAAATTGCCCACTGGTTTTTAAACTCATTTGATCGGATGTCACTAAGCCATCCACCAGCATTTGTGACGAATGAATAGACCCACCCATTTGTAATGACGCTTGGCGCAGCGCATCCCGAATCGCTTGGTCACGGCTGGTTTCCATATCGTCCACCAACACAGCAGAGCCAATAGCGGTGATTTCTTTTGCCATTAACCCTGCCGGCAACAACAAAGCAAAACTCAGCAGGTATAAACAAACTGTTTTCATCGCAGGCCTCCTAAGGGTATTTGGCATTAATCCACAAAGTAATGATTCGTTTCAGGAATGGCCGACTGACTTTGCACACGATTCACATCCTGATATCGACTCGTGCGCATATTACCCTTTCCCGAGTGCATGACCTGAGTACGACAATCTGAATTGAAACGCATGGAATTTTCTGTGGTTAAACAGTTACGAAAGCCTGCATCGATGACCATTTCTAATACAGTCTCGACACTGCCATCTTCTAATACATCGGAAGAAATCACACGGGCACCGTGAATAAAGGTATCCACATAGGTACGAAAGCTATCGTTTTGTACAACCAGATCACGCACCGTAGAACTACCGCTTAATTTGGTGCCATACACACGTTCGGCCATGGCACGGTAGGCGTCTAAACGGCTAGCGCGGATCGACATCAAACGTTTTTGAACCTTACTCTGCCCTTTGGCTTTTGGATTGATCGCCCCGTAACCCACCACGCGCAGAATTAATGGCGCCACCGGGTCAACTTGTGTCTCCATGGGTTTGAGCATGGTGTCTTGAGAGATCGTGGCCACGTCTTCATCATCCTCGTCACCAAATCCCAGCATACTGCACCCACTTGTGGGTAATAAAAACAGGGCCATCACCAGCAACCATGCCAACCTATTCATCTGTCTACTCCTTCAAGTTGAGGGCATACCTTGCCCATGTCTTGAAAAAGTTATCGGCCACACTGCAATATGTTTTAGGATTTGTTTGCCGCTTGTTGTAATTGCCTGCCCAAGCGTAAACGTTTTATCACTGACACAATGGCCTGATGATGATAAATCACAAGCGCCACCAGAATAAAACTGGCTCCAATCCAAGTGCGTGCATGCAGGGCTTCATCGGCAACGTAAGCGCCTAATAACAACGCCAGAACAGGCGTAATAATCGTGATCAAAGCCACACTAGAAGCTGTCATGTTATTCAGTAAATAATAATAACCAATAAATCCCGCCACCGAGCCTAATGTCGCCAAATACAAGATGGCCATGATTGACGTATGACTGATGGTTTCGGGAAGCGGGCCGCTGAATGCCAACCACATAACCCCATAAACAGGCGCTGATAACAGCAAAGCCCCGGTGGTTTGCTCCAAAGGATGCATGGCATTTTCAGGTTTAAAAATGTGTAGTCGTTGTAACAACACCGAACTGACACTATGGAAGTTCACACCCAATAATAAAACCAACAAAGCCGCCACGAGATGGGCACCCACAGATACCCCTTGCGCAAAAATCGTGTACAACCCAAATACCGCCAGCAACATGCATAAAACCTGTTTCACGCTTAACCGAGTTTGCGGAATCAATACCAAGCAATACAAGCTCACCACCAAGGGTGACAACCCCCAAACCACGGCAATTAATCCACTGGGCAAGGTTTGCGCAGACCAGTACACACATAACATGGCCCCACTGACCGCCATAGCCCCAACAAAGTAGCGATAGAAGGCTTCACGAGTCAGGCGAAAAGGAATCGATAAAACTCGCATCATCACAAAACACAACGCCAAACTGATCCACATACGCAATGCAGACGCTTGAACAAAATCAAGCGAATCAACACTTAACCGAATAAACAAAGGGGTGGTGGACCAAATTAACACCACAGACAAATAGACACTGGCGACTTTCATCGTATTTCCTAAAGACAAAATAAATTATCAAGAACCGTCTAGTTCAAACCGAATAAGTTTGAATTAAATGAGAATTGCGCGCAGTAAAAATGAAAAAACCGCGAACAAGGCGCGGTTTTTGAAAGAATAATTACAAAAAAATTAGTTTTCAAAAACACGCGGCCGAGCACGTCGTAGCCATTGGCAGACACGCATCGCGGGCAGTGGTTTTGAAATCAAACTAATAATATTTTGCATGGCGAAACTATAGAGGTCAGTGGCGCACCAATCAAGTGCTAATTTGTTTTTCAATTCTTTCTAGCGATTGCCTCACAAGTTTGGGTTTTCCATACTAGGGTATTACTTTAAACTATAAGTCGAACAACCATCTATGCCATTACGCTCTTACCGTGAGCTGGGGAATTCGTCTGTATCCGCTATTCTTAGAGTACATGGCTATCTTATATTGAAGGGACCAATCAATGACCAACATAAACCATAAAATTCTGCTCGGTGCAGCCATTACACTGGCCTCCCTGCAACAAGCCAGCGCGGTTCCATTTGCACCAGCCGATGCCCGCGCCATGGGTATGGGTGGCACAGGGGTTTCATCCGCTGAAATCGCCAGTACCGTGCAGTTTAACCCAGCCCTTCTAGCCACCACACGCGCAGACGATCACTTCGGTTTAAAAATCCCCCAGTTTAGTATTTCGGTAGCCGATGATGGTGGCTTTATTGATGAAGCTGAAGATTTCGATGAAGAAAGTGACCTTGATAACTCAGGGCAAGGTCTTACGAATATTGATTTGCTAGACAAGCTATTGGAAGAAACAGCTAACACCAATGGGCAAGGTTTGAAGCTTTTAGAAGAGGCTTTAGCAGATATCGATAATGGCTTATACGCTGTAGGCCAAACAAAACTGGATGACGCAATTGAGGATTTAAATGGCCGACTATTTAGCGGCACTGCTACTGACCCTGAGTTAGTCGTTTACTCCAACGCCATTGCTGACGATCTTGATGACATCAATAACAAAGCACTTCGTATTAATGGCGGCTTGAATGTAGCAGGTGCTGTTCCAAGTGAAAAATTTTCCATGGCGGTTCATGCAGGCGCTCAAGTGACTTTTTCAGGCCGTATCATCGTTAGTGATGACGATACTAGCATTCTGCGCAATTACTCAGCCGCAACCTCCGAATACCTAAGTGCAGTTAACAACCTAAATGATGCTCTTACCGATATAAATGATGGCATTCCAACAGCCGGAGAAATTGCAGCGGTAGATGCAGCTCAAACCGCTGTTGATGAATTTAGCTACGGAACAGGCCCTGGCGAAGGCGGCACAGCTATTTTTGATAATGGTGACTTAGTCGCAGATGACGCAGACCTGAAATCTGAAATCCAAATGGTTGGTGTGGCAATCGCTGAAATAGGTCTAACCGCATCGCGCATCTTTAACATTAAAGAACATGATATCTCTTTTGGTGTAACGCCGAAATTACAAAAAATCTCCATCTTTGATTACAAACAAGCCGTTTCTAGCGAAGAGGAGTTTGATAGCGACAGCTTCACCGATAATCAAGAAGACTACAGTGCATTCAATGTTGACCTAGGCGCCGCTTATCAGTTTGGCGCAGAGAAGCAGTTTCAAGCGGGCCTTGTGATTAAAAATTTAATTGGCGATGACTACGAAAGTACAAATGGCCAGGTGGTCACCATCAGCCCAATGATGCGCGCAGGTGTCAGCCACCGTACAAGCTGGACAAAAGTGGCGTTTGACTTGGACCTAACTGAAAACGACCCAGTGGCATTTGAAGACCCAACGCAATACGCCGCCATC
>NYTP01000023.1 GCA_002683575.1 Bermanella sp. | reverse complement strand
CGGTTAGACCCATCATGTTAGATGCTTTAGCAGAGTATTTAGAAGATGCAGGGTTATGGTCGAAACCATGTTGCATATTCACGTGACCCATATGCTCAACACCACCAACAACGAACACATCGCCGTTACCAGTTTGAATCGCTTGTGCCGCTGTGTGGATTGCAGACATTGCAGAACCACATAGACGGTTAACAGTTTGTGCCGCCGCTTCTTTTGGAATTGAAGTCATCAAAGAAATTTGACGAGCAACATTGAAACCTTGTTCCAAAGTTTGGTTTACACAACCCCAAATCACATCTTCAACTTCAGATGCTTTCGCTTGAGGGTTACGCTCGAAAAGCGCATTAATTAGATTTGCAGAAATATCTTCTGCACGTACGTTACGGAAACAACCGTTACGAGAACGGCCCATCGGCGAACGTACTGCATCAATTACAACTACATCGTTATCTTCGTAGCTCATATGTATTCTCCTAGTCTCGTTCGCAATTAACCGAAGTAGCTTTCGCCATTAGCGGCCATTTCACGCATCTTGTCAGTTACGTGGTATAGAGGGCTAATGTCTTTGTACTTGTCAGCAAGTTCAACGAATTTAGCAAGACCAACTGTATCGATGTAACGTAGAGCACCACCACGGAATGGAGGGAAGCCAATACCAAATACCAAAGCCATATCCGCTTCAGCAGCTGTATCTACGATACCTTCTTCAAGACAACGAACGACTTCGTTACACATTGGAATCATGCAACGAGCAATGATTTCTTCAGCGTCGAATTCACGTGCTTCACCCAGAACAGGTCCAAGCAATTCAAGAATAGCTTCGTCGAATACTTTCTTCGGCTTGCCTTTCTTGTCTTCTTCGTACTTGTAGAAACCTTTCTTGTTTTTCTGACCGTAGTACTCATTGTCATACAACACATCCATAGCAGATGTGAAGTCAGCTTTCATACGCTCAGGGAAACCTTCAGCCATCACTTCATTAGCGTGTTTACCAGTATCGATACCCACAACGTCCATCAAGTAAGCTGGACCCATTGGGAAACCGAATTTTTCCATTACTTTATCTACTTGACGGAAATCAGCACCGTCACGAAGAAGTGCAGCGAAACCACCAAAGTAAGGGAAAAGAACACGGTTAACTAGGAAACCTGGGCAATCGTTAACAACGATTGGGGTTTTACCCATTTTCTTAGCGTAAGCAACGGTTGTAGCAACTGCTTTTTCAGACGTCTTCTCACCACGGATGATCTCTACTAGAGGCATCATGTGTACTGGGTTGAAGAAGTGCATACCTAAGAAGTTTTCAGGACGCTTAACGCTCTTAGCTAGGAAATCGATAGAGATAGTAGAGGTGTTAGAAGCAACGATTGCATTTTCGCTCACGTGACTTTCAACTTCTGCTAATACGATACCTTTAACTTTAGGGTTCTCAACTACCGCTTCAACAACAACATCTACGTCGCCGAATTCAGCATAAGAAAGAGTAGGACGAATGCGGTTAAGCGCTTCACCCATAGCAAGCGGCTTCATTTTCTTACGCTCTACGCGCTTAGAAAGAAGTTTGTTTGCTTCAGTCAAACCTAGTTCAATACCCGCTTCCGCGATGTCTTTCATTAGGATTGGCGTGCCTTTAAGTGCAGAAACAAAAGCGATACCACCGCCCATGATGCCTGCACCCAATACTGCAGCCTTGTTAGTAGGCGTTGCAATGGCGTCATATTCTTTGGCTTTTTTCTTCAATAACTGGTCGTTATTGAACAAACCAATAAGTGCTTGAGACTCAGTTGTTTTAGCAAGTTTTGCAAAACCTTTTGCTTCAACTTCAAGTGCTTTATCGCGACCGAAGTTAGCAGCTTTTTGCATAGTTTTAATTGCTTCAACAGGAGCTGGGTATTGACCCTTAGTTTGACCAGCAACGAAACCTTTAGCAGTTTCGAATACCATCATTTGCTCCATCGCTTCTAGCTTAAGCTTAGTGGTCTTCTCTTCACGCTTAGCTTCCCAGTTAAGGTTGCCAGCGATCGCATCTTTAACCATAGCGATTGCAGAATCTTTAAGTACTTCAGCTTTAACCACGGCATCAACAGCACCGAACTTAAGCGCTTTATCAGCACGATTTTCTGCACCCATGCAAATCCACTCGATAGCGTTATCAGCACCGATAACACGAGGTAAACGCACAGTACCACCGAAACCTGGGTAGATACCTAATTTAACTTCAGGTAGGCCTACTTTTGCTTTTTCTGACATCACACGGAAGTCAGTCGCTAGGCACATTTCAAAACCGCCACCTAGAGCAATACCGTTAATAGCAGTAACGGTTGGGAATGGTAGATCTTCAACACCATTAAAAATTTGGTTCGCTTCTAGAATCCATTTGATAATAACTTCGTCTTCTTGCTTGAAGTTATCACCGAATTCAGTGATATCAGCACCAACGATGAAGCAATCTTTACCAGAGGTAACGATAAGACCCTTAACATCACTGTTGCCTTTTAGTGCTTCTACGGAAGCCTTTAGGTCTTCCAGAGTAACACGGTCAAACTTGTTTACAGATTCACCTTGTAAATCGAAGTTTAGTTCGGCGATGCCGTCTTCGAGTAGCTTAACCGTGATGGCTTTACCTTCGTAAATCATCAACAAATCTCCACGCTAAATATTAGCTGAGTGAACACAGCATGAATAAAAAGATACTTATTAAGCATTTCTGCTTGATAAGCCCATTAAATACAAAACTGCTACTTACGGGCATTTGGTTGAAAAACACCCAACTAACCTAATTCATACGCCCGTTTGAATTTGGTAGCAGAACCTTCGTAAATCTGGCCATAAATGTCAACCATTTCCGTGATTTTAGCTAAAAATCCATCATAATCAGGTTACTTTTTGTGCGTTTTAAATTTTCAGCCAAGATTCCAATGGCATATATGACCATAGACGATCAACAAAATTAATGTGGATAATGCGCAACCTAAACTGATTTTTTATGGCCATTGTCAAGAAAAAACACCATAAGAACCAAGGTTTTATAAGAAAATGTGATAAAGGCCAAACTCCCCCTTTGACTTACGGGAAAAATTCAGCACACTGTCCTTAAAATAATAATTAAAGTCCTCAGGATACAAAATGATAAAAATAGCCCTGAAAAAAGTCTGTAGTGCTTTAGCGCTATGCTTATTAATTGCCGCTAATCCAGCCACAGCCGATGCGGATACCAATAACACCCTCAAGCGCCTCTATGAAATGCGAAGCCTTACCTTTGCAATTTTAAGTGACTATTATATGTTCAGTGGTCTTCAGGGGGACTCACGCTATAACCGCGAAATTGAATCCAACGTTAAACAGTTTGAAGACCGTTTAACAAAAATTACCGATGCAACTGCACCCACTGCCAAACTAGAAACTCTAGCGGCAGCCATTAGTGGCTGGCAGAACTATAAACGTCTACTGGAAACTAACCGCGCTGATTTCCTCACTCAAGGTTATGCCAATGCTCGCTTAGTATCCGAGTTAAGTAATGAAACCATTGCCTTAAATAAAAGCTTGGGCAAGGTTTATACCTCTTTAATTGATAAGTCCGGTATTAAATTATCATCCCTTACAGAACAAACACGCGATATGGGTTTAATCATTCAAACCCTAACCGCTGAGTACGCCGCTCGCAGCACCTCTAGCTTGGGTCAAGTCAGCGTGGTCAGCATCAACGAAGGTGGCATGGACAAACAAGGAGAAGGGTTTTCATCTCTACTTCAGGAATTAAAGGCCGCTACCGAGAAAGAAAAACGCATTTACAAATTAGTCGATCAAGTTGAAGTAAAATGGGAGTTCATTGCTAAATCCATTGCGAATTACAATGAAAATGCCGTGCCGTTTATCGTGAGCAGTTACGGTGACCGTATTACTCACGACCTAGCGACCATTGAAGAGTATTACACCAAGAACTTACAGGCTAAGAAATAGCCTGTAGTGTTTCTAGACAGGCCTTTAATTTTACCGCGTCAAACTCGGTACCCTGCTCACCCCAAATAACTCGTCCAGACATAGGTGTTCGCTCTACAGCGTTCACCTCAACGGGTAAAGACTCGATCAAATCTTTTACTCGCTGCAAATCAACTTCTGCTTCTTGGCCGTACCAGCTCCACCCTTCAGGCAAACCTTCTTGTAACCAACCATCCGCTTTCACTATGGCCCATGTTAATTTGTCTTGCTTTACCGGCTCAGGGTTATACCACTCGTAAGTTACGCCTTCGACATCATCGCGAATACCACTATTTTTAGGTTCAGCCTTTAAGGTTTGAAGCCGCACCTTCATTCCGGCCATTAAGGCATCACGCCGCCACTTAGCAAGTTTTTGATCACGAGGGCTGGGGCGAATCCACATGACACTGCCCACAACCGCCAGCGCAATGAGCGCCATAGCAAACCAGACGCCCATTATTCATCACCCTCTTTCATGGCTTCGAGTTCCATCCATCGTTCCACTTTGGCATCTAGGTCCGCTTGAGCTTGCTCCAACTTGGCAAGTGTCTTAGTGACATGCTCGTTGTCTTTTTGATAAAAATCGGCTTGAGTAGTTTCAGTAGTGATAGATTCAACCACTTGTTCTAACGTTTCAATTTCAGCCGGCAAGCCATCAAGCTCAAGCTGAATTTTATAGCTGAGTTTCTTACCAGCTTTTGGTTTTTCAACCACGACTTCTTTCTTAGCTTGGGCGGCTTGTTTTGCAGCTTGTCTAACTGATAAGTCTTCGTCTTTTAAACGGTTCCCGCGAGCATACCACTCACTGTAGCCACCCACGTGCTCGGAGATCTGGCCGTCACCATCAAATGCATATAGTGAGGTCACCACGTTATCTAAAAACGATCGATCGTGGCTCACAACCAATAGCGTGCCTGGGTATTCCATTAAGCGGTTTTCAAGCATCTCTAGGGTTTCTACGTCTAAGTCATTGGTGGGTTCATCCAGCACCAGCATATTTGAAGGCTTACTAAATAGTTTAGCCAACATGACTCGACTGGTTTCACCGCCAGAAAGCGCCTTAACTGGCGTTCTTGCTCGTTGAGGGGTAAATAAGAAATCACTCAAATAACTTAAGATATGACGAGAGCCTGAACCCGTATCAATGAACTCACGGCCTTCGGCTAGGTTATCCACTACGTTTTTCTCAAGGTCTAGACCTGCACGTAGCTGATCAAAATAAGCCACTTCCAACTTAGTGCCCTGTTTAATAGTGCCCGACTGCGGCTCTAGTTGATCAAGCAGCAAGCGTAATAACGTACTTTTACCGCAACCATTAACCCCTAACAGACCAATGCGATCACCGCGCTGAATAAGCGTTGAGAAGTCAGAGATAATGTTTTTTTCTGCAAAACCATAATTGACATGTTTAGCGTCAATGACAATTTTACCGGACTTATCTGATGCATCCATGGTGAAGTCCGCTTTGCCTTGTCGATCAACACGGGCACTGCGCTCGTTACGCATGGCTTTTAGTGCGCGAACGCGACCTTCATTACGGGTACGTCTTGCTTTTACACCTTGGCGAATCCACTTCTCTTCATCTGCCAAGCGCTTATCAAAAAGGGCATTTTCTTTTTCTTCATCTTCAATGCGTTTTTCGCGCCACTCAACCAAGCCATCATAATCACTACCGTCATAACGGAATACGTTACCACGGTCTAAATCGATAACTTGCTTGGCCACTTTCTCCATGAAAGCCCTATCGTGCGTCACGAATAAGACGGCACCAGGGAAATCCGCCAGCTGCTCTTCAAGCCATTCGATAGCCGGAATATCCAGATGGTTGGTAGGCTCATCCAGCAGCAATAAGTCAGGCTCACTCAGCAGAGCACGTCCCAACATCACACGACGACGCCAACCGCCAGAAAGCTCCGCCATGGTTTTGTCTTTGGGTAAGTTCAGCTTTTCTACAATGGCATCTGCTTTGGTCTGCAATAACCAACCGTCTTCCGCTTCAATCTTACCTTGTAGAATCTCAAGCTTTTTCATATCCGCATCCGTGGATGCTCGCATGCTCAGTTCGTTATAGTCATGCAACACCTGGCCAAGCTCTGCTTTACCACTTAATACCACGTCCATGACATTGCGCTCATCGGCTGCGGGCAAACTCTGGGGCAATTCCGCTAGCGTACAGCCATCAGCAATACGCACCACACCGGAGTCCGGTAGATTCTGCTTAAGCAAAAGCTTCATTAACGTGGACTTACCCGCGCCATTGCGTCCCACAAGACAAAGACGGTCTCGCTCGTTGATAGTCAAATTCACGCCATTAAGGAGAACCTGCTCTCCATAATGTAAACCTACGTTATCTAATATGACGACTGCCATGGAACCTCTAAAATCTTTTGAACTAAGAATTGCGCGCATTGTACGTCATTTATGGTGATTATTGGCCAAGTAAATGTATCCGTTCCTCATAAGCCAGATTAAGTCTTTCGATAGCGTAATTATTCCTTATAATCGACGCATAATTTTAATAACAACGGACATCAAGCATGCAGCTTCAGCCAAGTCATTTCATTGCACTAGGTGCCAGCGCCATCATCGCCCTTTGGATGACAAGCGGAACTCTTGATTCAGATGCAACCACTGAACCACAAGCACCGGTAAAAAATGAGGTAAATTCAGCGTTTGCTGTTCAAGTCGAACGTTTTTCAGCTAAAGCCATTACTCCTGAGCTATCTCTTAATGGCGAAACACGTGCCAATCGCCATGTAGATATCACCAGTGAAGTGGACGGCAAGGTAGAGGAAATCCTGGCACGTGAAGGTGACTTTGTTAAAAAAGGCCAGCTTATCCTACAAATTGACCAGCAAGATAAACCACAAAAGTTAAAACAAGCCAAAGCATTAGTTAATCAACGAACCCTTGAATTTAAAGCCAATCAAAAATTAATTGGCCAAGGCTTACAGAATCAGACACGTTTAGCCGAGAGTGAATCGTCATTAGAAGCCGCCAAAGCACAAGTTAAAGCACTTGAAGTGGCCATTGCTGGCACACAAATCCGGGCGCCGTTTGCCGGTATTCTTGAAAACCGTCAAGTAGAGCTTGGCTCCTATCTGCGAGCGGGTCATGCCATCATCTCCATCATGGATTACAACCCTTTCGTGATTCAGGCATTTGTAGCGGAAAAGGATCTGGCTAAGGTCAAGCAAGGGACGACTGCAAAAGGGAAAACCCTGGATGGCCAATATTACTCAGGGGCAATACGTTATGTTTCATCAGTGGCCTATCAAACTTCTCGCGCGTTCTCGGTAGAACTGGAAATCAACAACCCAAGCGAGCGCCAAGCCAATGGTATTACAGCTGAGATTCTTATCCCCCTAAACCAAACGGATGCCATTTTCGTAAGTCCTGCACTTTTAAGCCTAAACGAACAGGGCGTATTGGGTGCCAAGCATGTTAATGCGCAAAACGTGGTGGAATTTACACCCGTAGAGTTAGTAAAAGCCAAAGCGGATGGGGTTTGGATCTCAGGCCTGCCCAATCCGGTTGATCTGATTGTAACAGGCCAAAGCTTTGTCAGTGCCGGTGAAAAAGTAAAAGCAGTATTCAAGCAAGCGCCTATCAAGGACATCAGCGGTCAAGCTATAAAGACAAAAGACAAACTGCAATCCGCTGAGGCATCTTAAATATGAATGCCATCATTAATGCGGCCATGTCGCGTATTCGCACCGTAGTCTTACTGTTTGTATTAGCCATGGTGACAGGCATTAGTGCCATGAATAACCTGCCGAAAGAAAGCTTCCCAGATATTACCATCCCCATGGTGTATGTTTCGGTTAATCACGAAGGCATTAGCCCTGAAGATGCCGACCGTATTCTCTACCTTCCTTTACACAAAGAACTTAAATCGCTGGATGGCTTAAAAGAGATCATAGCCACTTCAAGTGAGGGGCATTTATCCATTCAGCTAGAGTTTCAAACCGACATTAATATAGATGAAGCTTTAGCGGATGTGCGCGAAGCCGTCGATGCCGCAAAAGGTGAACTACCCAATGCCACTGATGAACCAAAAGTACAGGAGATTAATTTATCACTCTTCCCTGTCATGGTGATTGGTTTAGCAGGCAATGTAGATGAGCGGGTGTTGTTTACCATTGCCAAAGATTTAAAAGAAAAATTGGAAGGCCTTAGCGGTGTACTCGAAGCCAAAATTCAGGGCAATCGGGACGAGGTAGCTGAAATTATCATCAACCCAGCAAAACTGGATGCTTACAACATTGATCAATCAGCCCTTTATAGCTTAATCAACAATAACAACCAACTGGTTGCCGCTGGCAATCTAGACACGGGAGCCGGTCGCTTTGCCGTAAAAGTACCGGGTCTTATTGAAAACACCAGTGACATATTAAACATGCCAGTAAAAGTAGATGGGGATGCCGTGGTGCGCTTTCGCGATATCGCTATTGGGCAACGTACTTACAAAGACCCGGTAAGCAAAGCCAGCATTAATGGTAAACCCGCCCTAGCACTTGAAATATCGAAACGGGTTGGCAGTAACATCATTCAAACACTGGATGAAGTAAAGGCCTTGGTGGGCGAACAACAGGCGCTATGGCCTGATGGCATTGAAGTGACCTTTAACCAAGACCAGAGCACCGAAATCAAACGCACCTTGAGTGACCTGTTTAACAATGTATTTTTCGCCACCGTCTTAGTGATGATCATCATTGTTTGGTCCTTGGGTGTTCGCTCCTCTTTGCTGGTTGGCCTGGCCATTCCTGGCTCGTTTTTACTGGGTATGCTGGTTCTCAGCCTCATGGGCTATACCTTAAACATGGTGGTACTGTTCGCGTTAATACTGAGCATCGGCATGTTGGTGGACGGGGCAATCGTTGTCAGTGAGTACGCTGACAGGCGCATGGCCGAAGGCACACCTAAATTCGAGGCATTCCTTGAGGCTTCAAAACGCATGGCTTGGCCTATAACCGCATCAACAGCCACTACGCTTGCGGTATTCCTACCCTTATTGTTCTGGCCTGACACGGTAGGGGAATTTATGAAATTCATCCCCATCACGGTCATTATTACCCTAAGCGCATCTTTGGTTATGGCCCTAATTGTTATTCCTGCCCTGGGAGCTTGGTTTGGCAAGGCTGGTGCTGTGACAGGTGACGACTTAAAGGCATTAAATGCCGCCGAACAAGGCCGCTTCAATGAAATAACCGGTTTCACTGGTCGCTATGTTCGCCTATTAGAAAAACTGATTCACCACCCAATCAAAACTCTGTTTGGTGTCATTGGCATCATGATATTGACCTTCGTGCTCTATGGGCAAATAGGTAAAGGGGTAGAGTTTTTCCCGAAAACCGATGCCGAAATTGCCATGGTGGATATTCGTGCCCGTGGCAACTTGTCTCTACAAGAGCGTGCTTCTTTGGTTAAAAATGTCGAGAAGCGCTTGTACGACATGAGTGAAATACGCACCTTGTATACCACCGCCTTTATCTCCCCACCCAATGGTGGAGCTGCTGACCTGATTGGTCGCATTCAACTGGAATTAGAAGACTGGCAACTTCGTCGCACGGCCAACGACATAATGGAGGACATTCGCCTTCGAACCGCTGATATCCCAGGCATCATCATTGAGACCAAAGAAAAGCAAGACGGCCCTGCCGGTGGCTCTGCCATTCAACTGGAAGTCTCAGGCATCAACCCTGATGTATTAAATCAAGTCGTCAGCAAGATCCGCAAAGAGCTAGAAAAAGACCCTGAGCTGCGTGACATCAAAGACACACGCCCATTAGATGGCATTGATTGGCAGCTGACAGTCGACAGAGAAGCCGCCAGCCGCATGGGAGCCAGTATCGCTTCAGTGGGCAGCATGATTAAAATGATCACTTCAGGTTTAAATCTTGGCTCCTACCGTCCAGATGATGCAGATGATGAAGTGGACATCCGCCTTCGCTTTCCAACGGCCAGCCGTACGCTGGATCAACTGGATGAACTGCGTATCAGCTCTCAAGGGCAGCTCATACCCATTAGTAGCTTTACGCAAAAGCAGCCAAACCCACAAAGTGGCAACCTGGTTCGCACTGGCAGTCATTTTCGCTACATGATTGAAGCAGACGTCACTGAAGGCGTTAATGATGCCTATAAACGGGCTCAAATTGCTGCCGTTTTAAATGAGACAGGCTTACCGGCTGGGGTGAAATACCAATTCAAAGGGGATGCCGAGCAAATGGTGGACACCATGAGCTTCTTGGGTAAAGCGTTTATTCTTGCCATATTTATGATGGCCATTATTTTGGTGACTCAATTTAATAGTTTATATCGTGCCGGTTTAGTCCTCAGTGCCATTGTGCTGTCTTTTGCCGGTGTGTTTTTAGGCTTAATGATTCGCGGTGAACCCTTCGGCATTGTCATGAGCGGCGTGGGTATGATCGCACTTGCAGGCATCGTGGTGAACAACAACATAGTACTCATCGATACCTATTCAATATTGCGCCAAGACGGCCTTGCGCCTATTGATGCCGCGCTTAGAACAGGCGCTCAACGCTTAAGACCTGTTTTACTGACCACCGTCACCACCGTTTGCGGCTTGATCCCTATGGTGTATCAGTTAAATATCGACCTGATTGGCAGAGAAATATTAATAGACGCCCCTAGCTCACAATGGTGGACACAGCTGTCAACGGCCATCGCTGGTGGGCTTACCTTTGCAACCATATTGACCCTCCTGCTGACGCCTTGTTTGCTGGTTCTCAAAGACCAACGCTCACTCAACAAGAGTCAAGCTTTATTAGAGCAAAATACGGCGTAATTTAGCGACATATGTCCCACTCTCCTTGGCTTTTTCAGCTATGCTGATAATAGCTAAAGGGGATAAGTAAATGGGGAATTGGCTTAGAGCACTTGGATGTTTTTTGGTTGTATTATCAACCAGTGCGTCGGCCATGACGGCCAACCAAGATGACTACCTAAAAGCTGAACGCCTTCTCAAAACTCGCCAGTACACCCTGTTTCATAAAGCCCTTGCTCAACTAGAGCAGCACCCGCTTGCACCCTACCTTGAATCACGTTGGATTCGTCGCCAGTTTTACCGCAAACCCATTGAGCAAATCGATCAATTTCTAAAACAATACAAAGGCGAGCAACCAGCCAAAGACCTTCAAAAACGCTGGTTATCATATTTGGCCAAAAAACAAGAATGGGCTCTGTTCTTGTCCTATTACCAGCCCACGGCCAACCTGACACTAAGATGCTATCGAATTCGTGCCTTACAAAGTACCAAGCGCCAATTTGACGCAATTAGAGAAGGCCAGGAGCTTTGGCTTCTAGGAGTGTCTTTACCCAAGGCCTGTGATCGGGTTTACAAGGATTGGAAACGTCATGGTTATTTAAGCCAAGACCTCATCTGGCAGCGATTGTTAAATGCCAAACCTAAAAAGCAATACAAGCTGGTGCGCTACTTAAAACGTAAGCTAGATAGAAACTATCTGAAAAAAGCCAAGCAACTGGACCTGTATTGGCGCTACCCTCAAAGAGTGTTCAGTGACACAAACGCAATCGATCTAACACCCCAAGTTCGCTATTTACTATTGAGCAAGGCACTTAAGCGAGCGCCTGAACACTTAATCGATGAATCCTCGAACCCTATTTTTCATGATCTGGACACCGATCAAATAAAACAGTTGCGCCTAATCGCCACCAAAGCGAGCGCGTTGCAATCCCCTGAGAATATCTTTGATTGGTATGGCCTTGCTAAAAAACATAATAATCTAACCGACGAGATTCAAAGTGCCTTTTTACAAGGGGCACTTAAAAAACAAAACTGGCCACTTTACACCCACCTTTACAAGCTGGCTAACTCATCCGTCAAGCAAGAGCCTAAATGGCAATACTGGCAAGGTCGTGCACTGGGTGTTTTAGGGGCACCGATACATCAGAGCCGAAAGTATTATGAAAAAGCAGCGGTTCATCGTGACTTTTATGGTTTCTTAGCCAGTCAACAAATAGGCATCAGTGCCACTATGAATCACTCACCAACCCATGTGCCTGCTTCTGTTATTCAGCGCATGAGGTTGAATAACGGTGTCAAACGGGCGCTGGCGTTGTATGAACTTGGTCGAATTCCACAAGCCAGAAGAGAGTGGCAAACGGTATTTAACCAACAAACTGAAGAAGGTAAGCAAGCCTTGGCCATTATCGCTGGTCGACTTGAATGGCCTGACCGAGCCATCATGAGCTTGGCACAAATAAAAAGCTGGCATGACCTTCAATTGCGCTTCCCACTAACCCATCATGAGTTATTTGAAAAAGCCGCACAAAAAAACCGAATCAATAAGAACTGGATCTATGGCATCGCCCGCCAAGAGAGTGCCTTTATGCACGATGCGAGAAGCCCTGTAGGAGCGACAGGTTTAATGCAAATCATGCCAAACACCGCACGCGGCATCTCCAAGCGCTTGCGAATCAGCTACTCCAGTAAACGTTTATTGGACCCAAGCTATAACATTAAGCTTGGTGGCAATTACCTTAAGTACTTACTAAAGCGTTACGATGGCAACCGAGTATTGGCCACCGCCGCTTATAATGCAGGCCCGGGTAACGTCAATCGCTGGCTGAAGCGCTTCCAAGGCCCTGTAGATATTTGGATAGAGCACATACCGTTTAACGAAACCAAAGAATATGTGCAGAGAGTCCTCACCTACAGCACCATTTATTCTTATCGTTTAGGCTATTTACAGCCCATACTGGATGACCAAACCATGTCCGCATGGGCACAGTTGCAACCCGGATTTCTTACGGTTTCTCAGGCTAAAATCAAGCACAATGACAAAGGTTAGCTATCCTGTAATTATTGATTAAAGGAAGTCGTCTTGAATACTGATAAACGCTACAGTATTGGTGAGCATGGTTCGAGCTCCCAAAATCCAGACCTTGACTGGAGCCAAATCCGAGAAACCATCACTATGCTGGCTTTGGCCGTGGCACAGGTGGAATCGTCCATGAAAGACGGTGAGCAAAGTGTCGGCACCCTCTCTGCTTCCTTTACTGATATGGCTGATTATCTATCCCAGATTCGCAATTTAACCGCAAAGGTGTCACCGGAAAGCCTAGAACGCTATAAGTCTGTTATTGATGAAACGACCAGTAATCTTGAAAAAAATGTTCACAATGCTGTGGTTGCTTTTCAATTCTATGATCGTATCAGTCAGCGCCTAGATCATGTATGCCAATCATTGGACAAACTAGGTACTTTAATTGGCAACAAGGCTTCATTATATAATCCAGAATCTTGGGAGGGTTTACAAAACCAAATCAAGAGTTCCTATACCATGGATGCAGAACGCATCATGTTTGAACATATACTTCGAGGGCATAGCATTGAAGAAGCTCTTGAAATTTATCGTCACCACTTTGATAAAGAAGATAACATCAAAGATGATCAAAGTGGTGACGAAATAGAATTGTTTTAACTCAGCGTGACAGTGTCACCCAGGTTCAACCAACCCTGCGAAGAATGAATGGCATTTTGCCCTACCATCACGTTCTTGCCCTGCTTCCTGTATTTCAACATTACCTGCATGACATCTGGCTGTTTCTCTGAACTATTGATATCCAATGTCGGTATCACACAGCGGGAACACGGCTTAACAAGATCAAACTCTATTTGGTTAATTGTGATTTTTTTCCATTCATCTTCTGCAAATGCATCGCAGCCCGACAAAACGATATTAGGCCTAAATCGTTCTACACTGATGTCTCGACCCAGCTTATTTGATAAAAAGCCAATGGACGCCTCACTGACAATTAATAAAGGAAAGCCGTCAGCAAAACTGGTTTGATCGCCGACGTTAGCGAAATCTAAATCCACTTGTCGATGGGTGTCATCGTCCATAAAACAAAGATTCACTGTACGTTTAAGAAAAGCACTTAAACGTGTATTTATTTCAGAACGAATCATGCGGGCGTTAATCGTGTCATCCCATACACGCACATCACGAAACTCGTCCATACTAGGAATGAGGTTTAAATTAACCGTATATTGCTGGCCTTCCACACTTATCAACAACGTATTATCGTGAACCTGTGCACCGACCTGATTCATCTTTGGGCATTGGCGCTGGGTTATAAAACGCCCATTGTCATCCACCAACATAAATCGGCGATCCCATTTAGGCCCAAATGCGTCTAGCTGCACACGCTCAACCGACTGGCCCTTTAATGACTTAACAGGATAGTAAAATAATTGACTGACTTTAATTGTCATCTAAATTGCCTTATAAATTGAATCATTATAAGGCATAAAAAAATAGGGCCAAAGGCCCTATTTAAAATCAACAAAATTCAAAGAAACACTTAACCAAATAATTGTTTCGCTCTCACTTCAACAGCTTGTGCAAGACCGTCCGGTTGGAATTTTGATAGAAAAGCGTTACAACCCACCTTTTCAACCATAGCCTCATTGAAGCTACCACTCAAAGACGTATGCAACACCACATACAAATCCTTGAGTTCGGCATCCTTACGGATTTCCGTTGTGAGCATATAACCATCCATCGAGGGCATTTCAGCGTCAGTTATTACCATCAATAACTGGCTGTTAATGGGGCCCTCTGATGCCATTTTCTTGAGAATATGTAAGCCTTCAAGACCATCACTGGCTTGTATCACTTCAATACCAATACTGGTAAGCGTTTCTTTCACTTGCGAGCGGGCAATGGCTGAGTCATCGACTGTTAAAACTTTTAGCCCAGACTTAGCGGTACGCTCCATGACATCCAGATCTACAAGATCATCACTGATATTGGTCTCGTAAGGTACGATTTCTGCCAATACTTTTTCAACATCAATTATTTCAACAATTCGACCATCTACCTTGGTAATCGCCGTTAAATAATGGGATTTACCCGTACCCTTAGGCGGCGGCATGATTTCTTCCCAGTTCATATTAACGATACGCTCGACGCCGGCCACTAAGAATGCTTGTACCGTACGGTTATACTCCGTCACAATCATAGTGGTTTCATCAGTGATCTCTGTGGGGCGCATACCAATGGCTTGGCTTAGATCCACTACGGGAAGAGTATGGCCACGCAAATGCGTCACACCCTTAACCACTGGGTGCGCATCAGGAATATGAGTAAGTCGAGTAACCCTGAGCACTTCTTGAATCTTAAACACGTTAATAGCATAAGCCTGGCCGCGTCCAAAGTGGAATAGCAACAATTCTAGGCGGTTTTGCCCAACAAGCTTGGTTCTCGAGTCAACGTTAGATAACACACCTGACATAGATATTTACACCTTTTATCTACTCTAAACATTAGTGTAGCCCAAGCTTCAGCTTTGCCCACTTTCAGCTAAGCTAAATCATTATGCCCATGACTTTAGGGTCACTATGAGCCAAGACACCCATGTTCTTCTTGCTAGGCAGCCTATCTATAACATTCAGTTAGAGATAGCCGCTTATGAGTTGCTCTTTCGCAGTCACACCCATAGTGAAGGCGCAGACTTTGTTTGCGGGGATAAAGCAACCAGCCAAGTCCTACTGAATGCATTTGGTGAGGCAGGCCTTGAGGCCGTATGTGGCAAACACCCTGCTTTCATTAACTTCACTAAGAATTTGATACTGGAACTGCCCCCGTTTGACCCAGAGCAATACGTCATTGAAATACTTGAGAATATAGAGGTAGATGCACAACTAATCGATGCCCTTACCCATGCTAAGGCCAAAGGGGCTCGACTTGCCCTAGATGACTTCATTTTGGACCACAATAGCGCGCCATTACTTCACCTAGTGGATATCGTTAAAATTGACGTACTGGCCCTGACACTGCCTCAAATAGAACGTTTTGCCAAAGTATTCATTCCAAGAAAGCTCACGCTTTTGGCCGAGAAAGTAGAAACCCATGAAATGTATGAGTTTTGTAAGAGCCTGGGGTTTGAGTTATTCCAAGGTTACTTCTTAAGCAAACCGCAAAATATAGAAGGCCACGCCATACCGGATAATAAGATGGTTGTGCTTAAGTTATTAGAAAAAGTACAGGACCCAGAAATAACCGCAGCCAAATTAACTGACCTGCTCAGCCAGGACCCGCAAATGGGCTACAAGCTACTAAGACTCGTTAACTCTGCGGCATTTGCAAGGGTGCAAAAATGCACTTCATTACAACAAGCAATTACCTTATTGGGGTTTAATCATATTCGAAGCTGGGTGGTTCTAATTGCACTTGGTAACTTAAAAGATAAACCGCTAGCGTTACGTCAAACCAGTCTTGAGCGGGCTATTATTTGCCAAAAACTAGGAAAAGAAATAGGTGAATACTCAGTTTATGATTATTACACCGTGGGTTTATTCTCACTATTAGATGCGTTTATTGATCGCCCTATTCTCGAAATTATTAAAAGTTTGAACTTACCAAATAACATGGTGAAAGCTTTGATGAACAACCAAGGTTCACTGGGCCTTTCACTCCACACTGCCAAGTGCCTGCAAGAAGCTCGATTAGATGACTTAAAAGAAGAGAAGTTACGCGAATATGGTTTGGACCTTGACGCTCTTAACGAACTCTATAAACAAAGCATTCTTGAAAGTGACCAGCAAGCCGAATCACTTTAACCCCCACCTAATATTTGTGAGTCGGCCACCTAAGACCTATTTAGCCGATTTCATTTGATTCAAACCAGCGTCAAACACCTCAATTGGCACCTAGGGTCAACAAATGGCCGCTTGAGCCATTGTTACACTTAACCCAATAAACAAAAATATTCATCATCATAATAATAACGAGAACAGTGATGAACTATATTCTAATGGCCATTCCGGTCTTTTTTGTTTTAATTTTACTAGAGCTTGGCTGGGCTTATTCTAAGAAAAAAGAAGTGTTTCGACTGAATGATTCTATCAACTCCCTTTCAATGGGCATCATGAGTCGTGTCACCCAGATTTTATATGCTGCGGTACCGTTTTCCTTTTATGTATATTTTTATGAAGACTTCGCTTTTTTTGAATGGCAAGGTAATGCTTGGACCTGGATTGCCGCATTTGTTTTATACGATTTCAGTTATTACTGGGTGCATCGAATTGGCCATACTATGAATATTTCATGGGCCAGCCATGTAATTCACCACTCCAGCGAAGAATACAACCTCACAACAGCGTTACGCCAAACCAGTGTACCTAATGTAATTGGCTGGGTATTTTATATTCCGTTGGCCTTCATGGGCTTTCCGCCCATTGTATTACTTACGGTAGGTTCACTGAATTTAATTTATCAATTTTGGGTGCATACCCAAGCCATTGATCAAATGCCAAAGTGGTATGAATTTTTATTTGTCACACCAAGCAATCACCGTGTGCATCATGCAAAAAATAAAATTTATGTAGACAAAAATTTTAGCGGCGTCTTTTTGTGGGATCGTTTATTTGGTACTTACCAGCCAGAGTTAAAAGAAGAGAAAGTGATTTTTGGCATCAGCACACCACTGGCTAGCTGGAATCCAGTTTGGGGAAACCTGCACTTTCTCGCCAGTTTATGTCAGGACGCTTGGCGCACAAAAAGCTGGAAAGACAAATTTACGCTGTGGTTTCGTCGTACGGGATATCGACCTGCTGACGTTGCGCAAGCTTATCCTATTAAAAAAAATAACCAAGCTGCAGAAAAATACGACACCCCATTAAGTCCAATGGCAAAATGCTATGCATTATCTCAACTAACAATAATCTCGGTGGCTATTTTGCTATTCATGCTGAATGTTGGTTCGTTTACATTGCAGCAAAATATGATCGTAGGGTTAAGCATTGCATTTTGCTTGTATAGCTTGGGTGCGTTTCAAGAAAGCAAAAACCACGCAATGGCCATGGCATTATTAAAATACACCGTGCTCGTTGCCAACCTGGTTTGGGTTGTTCCCGCCGCGCCATGGTTAGCACTGCTCACATTATGTATGGGTATCGTTTCGATTATTTGGCTTTACGCCATTCAAAAACAATCAAACACCGTAAATGCCGCTTAAACATTGAATATATTTCAACCATAAAAAAGGGCCGAAGCCCTTTTTTTATGTGTAGCAATTAAAACTGAACGCTTAAACTTACTGATGCATAATCACGATCGGATATCAGACTGTAATCCCCACCCATATAATCTACATAAGAAATACTGGCGCTGTACATGGATTGATAATCCGCTTGCAAAGTCAAACCAACAGACTGCTCACCTTCTTTAAATGCACCACCTGGTTGAGGTGCGAAGCCTTCGACATCATGTGTAAAGGCTAATGTTGGCTTTAAGGTAATGCCCGAAAATACATTATTGTATTCACCCACTAAACGGGTTCGGTAACCCCATGAACTTTCTGTTACAAAGCCTTCATCCGCACCATCAAAAATACCTGCACGGCTAAATTTGATTACATCATCACCTTCATCAAGGTCATGTACAAAGGTGTAGCCCGCTTCGGCGATTAAGGTATAACGGCTTGCACCCATGAAGCGATCGAAGAATTGTAATACCGTAAATTGTGCTTGGCTTACATCAAATAAACGATAACCGTCAAAGTCTGCGCCGTTGGCAGTTGCCGCCACATCGGCAGCGAGCTCTGGAGAAGTTGATAGGCCTGTCAAACCGGCTGTGAGTAATTGGGTGGCATTGATTTGTAATGGCACGTCTTTTTTATGGCTAAATTCACCAGACACCGCAACCGAACCCACATTGGTAGCGAAACTTAAACCGGCAAGCTGCATATCTTCTGGGTAAGAGACATAATAAAAAGTATCATCTTTATTTTGTGCTCTGCCTAGTTGCCAGTTCTGAGATTTAATACCACTAACCACAGGCAGGCGACTATGGATGTTCATGGCGTAAAAACCAAACTCGGTATCCCCTAGTGCTTCACTCATGTAACGAAACGCAATACCAAACTGCCCTTCGTCTTTGGCCAAACGATTACCATCTTCAGCACGGTTAAGNGAATACNCANNCGNAACACGCTCTGCATCGCCNAATGCTTCTAAACCTGGCCCTGACAACACCACTTGATTACAACCTTCCGGCGCATAATCGTTAAACGCAAAATACGTTCCGCAACCTGGAATCACAGTTTCTTGGAATTCAAGCTGATAGAAGGCTTCCATGGATAAAAATTCTGTTAAGCCAATGTTTACGTAAGCCATGTTAACCGGTAACAAACCTTCTTTGATTTCAGCACCAGGACGGCGAAATGCGTTTACATCAACAGGGTTTATTGAATTTACACCGCCTAAAATAAAGGTACTTTCGCCCCAGCTGACCACCTGTCGACCCAAGCGCACATCAATGGGCGTATAACCAATTTCGTACATGCCGTATACATAGGCATCTAATAAAGCCGCGCCAGAGAATTTTGACAGTTCGTTAAAGTCTTTATCGTTGAGTTTTTCATCATCAGCAAAGCCGTTAGATCCATGGCCGTGGGCAACTTTTGTGTCTTCTAGTGCAAAGTCATGCCAATACTTACCGCGAATAAATACACCGTGATCGCCACTGCGTAAATGCAGGTCATGACTGCCTTTAATAATTTGTGAAAACGCATCGCCTTTTTCAAAATTAGCATTACCGTCATTGTTATTACCTGGTGCTAACAAGGCTTGATCAGGTTCGCTCATGCGCCAGCTTGAACCCACAGAAATTTGCGACGAAAAACTGCCTTCAACATCCATAAAAAACTCAACGCCATGACTCATGGCACTGCTTAATGATAAACCCGATATAACTACCGCTAGCTCTAGCGGCTTGATCATTTTATTTTTAATACTCACAAACACGACACCTTGTGTTGATTTTATCTTCCACATATTTTGTGAGTGGCCGATTATGACCACCCATAAAAACGCGAAGGATACACCAAATGCGCCAACGTGTGAGGGCTAAACTTATATTTTGTGAGCAAGGTAGGCTTTAAAAAGAGGACTGGTGATTAAATAAACAAAAAAGGCAGCACAGGTGCCGCCTTTTT
This sequence comes from Bermanella sp., assembly GCA_002683575.1. Taxonomy (GTDB): domain Bacteria; phylum Pseudomonadota; class Gammaproteobacteria; order Pseudomonadales; family Oceanobacteraceae; genus Bermanella. The sequence goes on along the minus strand of NYTP01000023.1, from coordinate 7,142 downwards.
AATCAATCAGGTTAAGCTTTTGGGTAACCGGTTATTTCTTTTATTTGTTTATATAAAGGCTGTAAGCGTTTATACATTTTCAAATACACATTTTTATACAATTGATCATACAGACGACTGGTTTGAAAATCCGGTTCAAACACCTCTCCCACAGAGGTCATTGCATCAATAGCCGTATCGTAATTTTGGTATTTGCCTAACCCTACGGCTACATTGATCGCCGCTCCTAGGCCAGAGGTTTCATAAGTACTCGGTCGCTCAGCCGGTAAGTTAAAAATATTTGCGGTCAACTGCATGGCCGCATCACTTTGACTACCACCGCCACTGATACGCAATTTGGTAATATTGACACCACTGCGTTTTTCTATGCGCTCTTTACCTTCACGCAGGCCATAGGCGAGCCCCTCTAAAATTGAGCGATACAAGTGCGCTCGGGTATGTACATCACCAAACCCAATCACAGCCCCCTTTGCTTCTGGCCCTGGTGTGCGCGTACCCGGTGACCAATAAGGCTGCAACATTAAACCCATGGAACCGGCCGGTACAGAGTTTACTAATTCATCAAACAATACTTCGGGTGCCACACCGCGATCATTGGCCATTTGTTGTTCACGCAGACCAAATTGTTTTTTAAACCAGCTAACCATCCAAAACCCTCGGTAAATCATAACCTCAGTATTATAAGCATCCGGAATCGCCGCAGGATAAGGCGGAATAAACTGCACGGGCTCCACATATTTGTAGGTTGTCGTATTAATGGTTGCCGTGGTGCCATAACTTAAACACGCTACATGAGGGTCCAAAGCACCACTACCAATGACCTCACAGGCTTTGTCTGAGGCACACGCAATTACAGGCAAACCTTGAGGTAAGCCTAAATGTTGCGCTGCTTGTATGGTTAGTTCACCTAGAGATTCACCGGGCTTTACAAGTTCAGGCAGCATGCTGTCTTTTACATTGGCCACCTGCCATTTCCAATCGCTTTTACCGGCCCATTTGTGATGTTTATAATCAAAGGGTAAATAGCCAACTGTGCAGCCAACAGAGTCTTTATATTCGCCGGTTAAACGGTACGTTAAATACCCGCTTAACAATAAAAACTTGTGTGTTTTCTGCCACACATCCGGTTGATTTTGTTCTATCCAAGCCGCTTGCGCTTTACGCTGAAAGCCTTCAATTACGGGGTTTAAGCCAAGCAATTTAAATAAAAGCCCCCACATACCTTTTATCGGCTTTTCTATTTCAGCCTGACGTTGGTCCAACCAGATAATGGCAGGACGCAAAGGAGAGCCCTTTGCATCTAGGTTAATCATGGTGCCGCGCTGAGTCGTAAGCCCCAAACCCAAAACCTGATCAGGCGTAATATCGGTTGACGCCCACAATGCTTTGCAAGCCTCACCAGCTGACTGCCAATAATACTCTGGGTCTTGTTCGGCCCAACCAGGTTGCTTTGAAAAATAAGGTTCAATCTCAACCTTACCTTTGGCCACTAACTGGCCTTGTAAATCAAACAATAAGGCACGCACACTTTGTGTGCCGTTATCGATGGAGAGAATGTATTGCGACTGCATGCTCGATGAATCCAGTTTTATTATTTTTGTATTTATGACGCCGCGGGCAAATAATAATAACGCTGCCACGTGGCTTGATAAGCTTGCCATTGCGCTTGCCATTGGTCTTCATCCCAATGCATTTCTTGCTGGCAAATATGTTTAATCTTTTCTTCAAATTGCGCACCGCCATCCGGGACACACAAACCGATACGCGTGCGTCGCAGTAATAAATCATCTAGATTTACCACCGCCTCCATACGCGCAGCAAAACGCAATTGTGCCCAAAACGTTTGAGTACCGGGCACTAGTGCCCAGCCTTCTTCTTTAGCGCATTCACACACACCATCGATTTGTTGACCATAGAAACCTAGCAAGCGCCTTTGCCATTGTGCATCTAGCAATTTGAAATATTCAGACCCTGATGTGGCTTCACTAAAAATTCGCTGGCCGTGATCATGATAATTCACATGTGGTAAATATTTAGCAGCCGCCTTTAACACATCAAGGGCAATTAAACGGAAGGTGGTTAGTTTTCCGCCACTAACGGTTACCAATCCTTCGTCATCCCAAATACTGTGATCGCGCTTTTCAGATGATGGATTTAATGCACCACCGGATACAATAGGACGCACACCTGCAAACGTCGCGACGATATCGTGTTTCACTAAATTCGAATTAGGGAACAAGTGATTCGCGGCGGTTAGCAAATAATCCACTTCAGAAGCTTGAATACTAGGCTCCATTGAGCTCATTTCTGGATTATCGAGATCGGTGGTGCCCACCACAGTCATGCCTTCCCAAGGGTAGATAAACATACTACGACCATCCACCGGATGCTTTAACGTAATGGATTGAGCACAAGGTAAGCGCCAGTTAGGAATCATTAAATGACTGCCACGCAAGGGACGAATTTTACTGGCCTGCCCCATCTGGTTACGAAACTTATCGGCCCAAGCACCCGTAGCACTGACCACCACTTTAGCTTGAATTTCATAACGCTCACCAGTCACCTGATCACTGGCAATGACACCGTTCACATGATCATTTTCTTTTATCATGCTATCCACTTGGCAGTAATTTAAACTCACCGCACCATCGTTATGAGCTTCATTTAAAACGCGCATAACTAAGCGAGAGTCATCCGTCACCGCATCGGCAAAGCGAGTAGCCCCCATCAAGCCGTCTTCACTTAAACCAGGTAACTGATAAAGGGCTTTATCTTTATCAATAAAGTGGCGGTATTTTTGTCCGGCAAATTTATCGTAAAGGGCTAACAAAAGCGCAAATATTTTTGGCCCAGGAAACTGCCCCTTATAGTGAGGCCAGCTATACGCCATTAAATCCACTAAGCCTGGTGCTTCATTCATTAAGCGCTCACGCTCTTTCACTGAATGACTGGTCAGTTTCAAATTACCAGATGCTAAGTAACGTAAACCGCCATGCACCATTTTTGAAGAACGACTGGATGTCCCCCATGCAAAATCCTTTTGCTCAAGCAGTAAAACGTTAAGCCCTTGACGAGCCGCTTCACGTGCGACACCCACACCGGTTATCCCACCGCCTATCACCAGCATATCCCACTGCTGGGTTTGCTGAATTTGACGAATGATTTGTAAACGACCTGGGGACTGCCATGTATCCATGTTGTTCCTACTTAATTTCAATGTATTATTTTTGTTTACGCTCAAGCAAGGTACCTGGATTCAGTAATTGCTTCGGATCAAACCCTTCAGCTAATAACTCAATACTGTGCATACCCAACGGCCCTTTTTCTGCGGACATATAAGGCGCATGATCTTTACCGACACCATGCTGGTGACTGATGGTAGCGTGACCATTTGCAACAGTTGTACTTGCGGCTTTTTTAATTTTTTGCCAGCGTGCCAGTGTTTCTTCATAGGTTTTACCGTTCGGAAACACATAGGTGGTATAGATGCTACAGCCTTGGGTATACATATGAGACAAGTGCGTATAAACGTGAGGCACAATGCCTTCTTCTTTCAAGGCATCGCGAACACTGGCTTCCATGTCATTCATTAAATCCGTTACACGATGCCAATCGGTTGCGGTTTCAAAGGTATCGACGGCATACCCTTCTAGCCATAAATTTTCACGCAAGTAAGGGAACTTAAATCGATTTTCAGCCCATTTCTCACCCATCATGGCTGGGCCTTTAACCCCACCAAATTGTTTGAAAAGTTTAAAAGCTTGTTTCAATGAAGTTTTGTTTTGCTGTTTATTGCCTGTCACACCAAAGGTCAATAAACACTTGCCATCACTGACACCACGTAACGCTAAATAACGCTCTAGCCATTTGATTAAATTTTCATGGCCGGCCAGCTTTAGCTGAGTTTCAGTTTCTAATGCATTACTCACACGTAACATAGAAAGAGGGATTTTGTTTTGTACGATCAAACGCACCGCACTTTTCGCAGCTTCAAAGTTGGGTAAAAACACAGCAAAAAAGGTTTCTTGATCGGCCAATGGCGTCACTCGCACTTTCACTTCACTGATGATACCCATGCGACCTTCACTGCCTAACACCATCTCACGCACATCTGGCCCTGCCGATGATGCCGGAATGGTAGGAATATCCAATCGTCCTTTTGGGGTAACCATGGTGCCGCCTGCAAACATTTGCTCAATACGCCCATAACGTAAAGATTGCTGACCACTTGAACGACTGGCCACCCAACCACCTAAGGTTGATAGCTCCCAAGATTGCGGAAAATGGCCTAAGGTATAACCGCGCGCACGTAACTGAGACTCCACCTGAGGCCCTGGCACACCCGCCCCAAAGGTAGCAATCTGGCTATCGGTATTCAGATCTAGCAATTGATTCATGTGACCCATATCGATGGTCAACACAGGTTTATCGCTAGCCAGTGGGTTAATATGCCCCGCCACACTGGTACCACCGCCATAGGGGATTACTTCGATATCGTTTACATAAGCGAATTGCAGAGTCTCTTCTACTTGCTCAGTGGACTGCGGAAACGACACACCATCTGGAAACACATCAAAGTCGCCGCTGCGCATCGCAAGCCAATCTGGAAGGCTTTGACCACGAGCATGGCGAACGCGATCTTCTGCTTTAGTGCTAATTAATGGATGCTCAGGCAAACGAGACTCGGGCACCTTCGCACACACGCTTTCAAGCTTTGCGTCAGCTAATACAGGGCCTGCAGGCACTTGTTCATTTAAATATTGAATACCGTTTTGCGGGGTGGCCATTTCAAAACCGTCATCACCCCAACCATTCCAGCGGCGCATAAACCACTCCTAAATATTTATTATTGTAAAAATAGACGCGTATTTTATCTGGCGTTATCATGGGGACCATCATAACGTTGGCTCATTTGGATACACTGTCAAAAAATGCCAACGTTCGTACAAATAAAGTCAGAATAATCATAAGAGAACTTTATTCACCATGAATCACCTTGGTTATGCGTCATCCCCCGCTATATTGCAATATTTAAAGGCGGCAAGCGATTTTGGGCTAGAACCCGAGCACATTTTGAATGCCACCCAAGTTAGCCTTGAAATATTAAACAATGATGTAAAACGCATCACAGGTGAAGAGTTTCAGCGGGTATTGGCTTATCTTGCAAAAGCCACTCAGGACCCTTGCTTCGGGTTAAAAAGCTCCCGCTATGTGCAAGCAGGCTCTTATAGTGTGCTGGGCTATATGGTAATGAACTGCAAAAGTTTAAAAGAAGCCATCCGCATTACCCCAGTGTATGAGCAATTAGTCGGCGATATGGGTCACACGGATATCCATGCACTAGAGGATGGCGCATTAGAAATGCGCTGGCACTGCCACTACCCTAACCCCAGCGTTCGCCCGCATATGATAGCCAACGTGCTTGGCTCATGGATCAATTTTGCCCGATTCTTAGTGGATAAACCCAACGGCAACCCACGTAAGATCTATTTTGAATTTGATCAACCCGACCACAACGCCATGTTGCAGTTTCAATCCATGTTTCAGTGCCCTATGGAATTTAACTGCGATTACAGCGCACTGGTCATCGACCAAAAACTATTGGCCTTGCCCATGCGCCAACCGGACGAGCAACTGCTTAAAACCCTAGAAAATCACGCCGATATTTTAATGGCCAATATCAGTGACAAACAGCCATTGCCCATGCAAACCAAAAACGTCATCAAGGGCTTATTGGTCGAAGGCATACCAAGAAAAGAAATGGTGGCAAAACGTTTAGGCATGTCAGAGCGCACCATGCAACGCCGTTTGCAGCAGCACGACACCAGCTATCAAAATATTCTTGATGATGTTCGCCAAGAGCAAGCCAAGCATTTACTCATCAGCACGGAACTTTCAATACAAGACATCGCCGCGCGTTTAGGCTTTAGTGAACCAAGGTCTTTTCATCGCAGCTTTAAGAGCTGGCTAGGTATCACGCCAGGAGAATTTAGGGAGCGCGAGAAATAGCGCTCTTTTTCAGGCTCTTTTTAATTAGACAGTCATGATAAGAGGAAAGTATGAACTTTAAAATTCTCATACGTTCTTCTTATCGTAATTTGTTTATTTTGCGTCCATCATAAATTAAAAATTTGCATGGATTGCAATATGCCTAAGCCTAGAAAGGAACAAGTTAGCTTATCCGCTACACCCTATTACCACTGCGTATCACGCTGTGTTCGTCGTGCATTTTTATGCGGCACAGATATCAGCACACAACAAAACTTTGAGCATCGTCGAGGCTGGCTTGAAAACGAGTTATTAAAGCAAGCTCAAGTCTTTGCTATTGATATTGCCGCTTACGCCATTATGTCGAACCACTATCACGTGGTTTTGCACATTAATAAACAGCAAGCGGATAGCTGGACGTTTGATGAAGTCATTGAGCGCTGGCATTCTCTCTACAAAGGTAATGCACTTAGCCAACGTTATCGACTTAACCCTAATATCAGCCAAGCAGAAAAAGACAAACTAGCCGAATATGTAGACTTGTGGCGAGAACGATTAATGGATATTAGTTGGTTTATGCGTCGCCTAAATGAAACCATTTCACGAAAAGCCAACGAAGAAGACGGTTGCACTGGCCACTTTTGGGAAGGCCGTTTTAAATCGCAGGCTCTGTTAGATGAAAAAGCGCTCGCTGCTTGTTTAGCCTATGTAGATTTAAATCCAATACGAGCTAAAATGGCAAAAACACCAGAAAGTTCCAATTATACATCCGCAAGAAAACGTATTATAAAAGCAAAATCAGTACACACTGCCAATCATCCAAATCAGCAGGTGAAAGGCCTATTGGTATTTGCAGGCAATCCTAAACAAAACATGCCAGCGGGCCTGCCTTTTAAATTAACCGATTATTTAGAACTATTAGATTGGACTGGCAGAATCATTCGAGAAGATAAACGCGGAGCGATAGCAAAAGACTTACCGCCTATTTTGCAACGATTAAACATTAATGCAGAAAACTGGGCTGAACTAACACAAACTATTGAAACTAACTTTAAAGGATTTGTTGGTAAGCCTGACTCTTTAAACAACTCATTAACGCACTTCAATCGACAGCGACGATCCAGCATTCAGGCTAGTCATAGCCTGCTCTCTTA
>NYTP01000022.1 GCA_002683575.1 Bermanella sp. | reverse complement strand
TATCTGAACAAGGGGCGCAAAATGGTCAGGGTCGAGACGAAACATTGGCGGATGGCTTTGCTGGAGATGGAGAGATGGCGGAATCTGATCATTTAGATGAACTGCTGACCACGTCTTTAGAAAGTGATTCTTTAGTGGATTACTTTGCATAAACGTTCACACCTTCTTCAATGAGATGCCATCGAACCTAGATGGCGTCTCTCTTCTTGTTCGTTCTTGTCTACACTTAAATCGTAACACTTCATTTAATTGGCTTAACCGGTCTGATGATACCTATGGTCTCGTGGCATAGGCCTTGCAGATTTGACTAAAGAAACAAAAAGGTGACGTATGGCAACTGAAAAAGAGCTGCAACTGGACGCAGTAGAAGAACCAAAAAGCAAAAAAAAGCTGATCATCATTATTGTAATAGCGGTGTTAGTGATTGCCATTGGTGTGGCGGCGGCTCTTTTTCTAATGGGTGGAGATGATGCTGCTGAAGACGCTGAAACAGAAGAAGCCGTTGCCGAAGAAGAAGCAGAGCCGTCATTGGGCCCAGCCATATACATAAAGTTAAAACCTGAGTTTATTGTGAATTATCAAGTGGGTCCGCGTCAGCGATACCTACAAATCTACATGGAGGCTATGACTCGTGACCCTGCGATTGCAGAAGCGTTAGAAATGCACAGCCCAATGATTCGCAGCTCCATCATTTCCTTATTAAGCCAACAATCTTATGAACACCTTCGCACAGCAGAAGGTCGTGCGGATGTGCGAATTAAATTACAAGAAGAAATTCAGCGCCTGTTAACACAAGAGACCGGCATTGAAGGTGGTTTAGAGCAAGTATTATTTACCAACTATGTCATGCAGTAATGTTTGCCATGTTAATTGTTAGTCGGTTTTAGAGGGTCGTTGTCGCGTGCAAGATCTGTTAAGTCAAGACGAAATTGATGCCCTGTTGCATGGGGTCGATGATGGAGACATCGAGCCGGAAGATCCAGGTGATGGCGAAGGTGTCAAATCCTATGATCTATCCAGCCAAGATCGAATCGTTCGTGGGCGCATGCCCACGCTTGAGATGATAAACGAACGATTCGCTCGGTATACCCGCATTAGCATGTTTAACTTTTTACGCCGCAGTGCCGATGTTGCCAGCGGTGGCATTCAAATCATGAAGTTTGGTGAATATATTCACACACTTTATGTGCCTACTTCTTTGAATATGGTTAAAGCTCGGCCGCTTAGGGGCACTGCTTTATTTATTCTTGATGCAAAATTAGTTTTCAAACTAGTGGATAACTTTTTTGGCGGCGATGGGCGCCATGCAAAAATAGAAGGCCGCGAATTTACCCCGACAGAACTGCGCGTCGTTCAACTGATTCTTAGTCAAGTTTTCAAAGATATGAAAGAAGCTTGGCATGCTGTATTGCCATTAGACTTTGAGTATTACGGCAGTGAAGTAAACCCAGCCATGGCCAATATTGTCAGCCCAAGTGAAGTGGTTGTTGTGAGTTCATTTCATATTGAACTTGACGGTGGTGGCGGTGATTTACATGTTGCGCTGCCGTATTCCATGATTGAACCCATCCGTGAAGTACTTGATGCTGGTGTGCAGTCAGATGTGGATGAAGTTGATGAAAGATGGGTGCAATCTTTGCAAGAAGATATTCAGAACGCCAAAGTTCCGGTGCACGGAACGGTGGTAGAGCGCGAAATATCATTACGCGAAGTGGCGGCTTTTAAAACAGGGGATGTGATACCCATCGATATGCCAGAGGACTTTATCTTGCAAGCCAATGGGACGCCAATATTCCGTGGTCAGTTAGGTGTTTCGAATGATGCATTAGCCATTAAAATTAAAGAGCCGATCAAACGTAAAATAAGTAATAGCCACAAAGATGGACTACCCGTATGAGTGATGATGAAGAAAACACCACCGATGAACCAACCGAATCACCAGAAGGTGAGGAAGGTACCGAAGGTACACAAGATTCAGCGGTTGACGCAGATTCATTAGCAAATGAAGTAGCCGGTGGCGTTGAAGAAGCCCAAGGTGAAGACGAAGGTTTGGCTGATGAATGGGCCGCTGCCATGGAAGAGGCGGGCGAAACGGGTGATGACGATGATGGTGTTCAGCCTGCGCCCATGGAGGAATTCGATGGTGAAGACGCTGAGCAATATAATTTAGATTCCACCACCCCTGAACTGGACGTCATCTTAGATATTCCTGTGGTGATTTCCATGGAAGTGGGTAACACCCAGATTCCAATTCGTAATTTATTGCAACTTAACCAAGGGTCGGTTATTGAACTAGACCGTTTGGCGGGTGAACCTTTAGATGTACTGGTTAACGGTACTTTAATTGCCCATGGGGAAGTGGTGATGGTAAACGATAAGTTTGGTATTCGCTTGACCGATGTTATTAGCCAAAGCGAACGTATTCAACGCTTACGTTAAAACCCGTTAGCGAACAATAATAAAAAGAGTAACGCTATGATGTTATTCCCTGCGCAAGCAGTGGCTGCCGCACAAGCTTCGCCTGTGTTAGCAAGCCCTGGTATTCCAAATAGTCAAGAACAGTTGATCCAAGTTAGTCTGGCTTTAGCTATGGTGGTCGCACTTATTTATGCGGTTGCTTGGTTTATTAAGCGTAAGCAAGGCGTTCATGGCTTATCTAATATTCCAATGAAAACCCTAGGTGTATTACCTATGGGAGTAAAAGAAAAAATTATTTTAGTGGAAGTAGGGGGGAAACAAATCCTACTTGGTATGACAGCCAGTAATATCAATACTCTTGCCACTTTTGATGAGCCAATCGTAGAAGAAAAATCCAATAACGTGGGCTCATTCTCACAAAAACTAAAAGATATACTGCAGCAACAAAATAAGAATAGTGACACTAAAAAGGTTAGTCATGAAGACAATGCTTAAACAAGGTTTTGGCATGATAGGCTTGTTACTGTTGAGCAGTTTAAGTCTAGCCGAAGAGAAGTTTGGCATACCGGCAGTGACCTTAGTCACTCAGCCAGATGGTAGTGGTCGTTATAGTGTAACGATTCAAATTCTTGCCATCATGTCCATGCTGACGATTTTACCGACGTTAATTATTATGATGACGTCGTTTACTCGTATTATCGTTGTATTTGCCATTTTAAGACAGGCGCTGGGTTTGCAACAAACACCTTCTAATCAAATATTATTAGGTCTTGCCTTGTTTTTATCAATGTTCATCATGATGCCGGTTTTTAAAGTGATGAATGAGACGGCAATACAACCTTATATCAACGAGCAAATCATGCCACTAGAGGCATTAGAAAAAGCCAGTATTCCACTTAGAGAATTTATGCTGGCACAAATTCGTGAAGATGATTTAACACTTTTCGTTAGACTCTCGGGCGAGAAAGATATCGCCAGCGCCAGTGAAACACCACTGCATATTTTGATTCCCGCTTTTGTGACCAGTGAATTGAAAACTGCATTTCAAATGGGGTTTATGCTCTTCATTCCATTTTTAATTATTGATTTAGTGGTAGCCAGTGTGCTGATGGCTATGGGGATGATGATGTTATCCCCGATTATCATTTCATTGCCATTTAAAATCATGCTGTTCGTATTAGTGGATGGCTGGGCCATGGTCATTGGTACGTTGGCTGCCAGTTATGGCTTTTAAATAAACAGGAGAAGAAAATGGGGCCAGAAAATTTAGGTGATTTTCTTCGTGAAGGTTTATTTGTGGTCATTATTATTGTGGCGGTTGTATTGGTGCCCGGTTTGATCGTGGGTTTAATCGTGGCAACCTTTCAAGCCGCGACACAAATTAATGAACAAACATTAAGTTTTTTACCTCGCTTGATTATCACACTCTTATGCATCCTCGTTTTTGGTCCTTGGATTATTAATAAATTAGTGACGTATTCAAAAACCTTGTTTATGAATATTCCTTACTTAATTAGTTGACGTTATGGAACCGGGTCTTGGCTTTATCCTTAATCTTGATGGCGCTGAAATATCCAGTTGGGTCAGCCGCTATATGTGGCCATTTGCACGCATAGCGGGTTTCTTTATGGTGATGCCTCTGTTTGGTACGCGGTTAGTTACCCAGCGAGTTCGCTTGTATTTGGCCTTAGCAACGACGGTTGTAATAACCCCTATTTTACCGCCTATGCCTGTAATCGATGCAGTGGGTTTACAGACGTTTATTATTATTGGTCAGCAAATATTAATCGGTGTGGCACTGGCGTTTGCATTAGAAATCTTGATGAATATATTTATCATGTCAGGCCAATTAGTTGCCATGCAAACCGGTTTAGGCATGGCTATGATGGTGGACCCATCCAACGGTGTGAATGTAGCGGTGGTTGCACAATGGTTTTTAATTTTTGTGAATTTATTATTCATTACATTGAATGGTCATCTTGTGGCCATTGAAGTGATGGCGGATAGCTTCTTTAGTATTCCCGTAGGGCAGGGAATGTTGTCAGGCAATACCTTGATCGAAATAGCCAGGCTAGCGCAGTGGATGTTCAGTGCCGCCATTGTTTTGGCATTGCCAGCTGTTGCTGCCATGTTAGTGGTGAATATTGCATTTGGTGTCATGGCACGATTGGCGCCACAGCTGAATATCTTTGCGGTGGGGTTTCCTGTCACCATGATGTTGGGTTTGATTGTTTTATGGATCACATTCTCAGGCTATGGCGATAAGTTCTCAGGCCTGTTATCTGAGACATTTCAGTTTATGCGTAATTACAAAGCGTAATCACGTTTTTAAATAGGACTTTATTGTGGCAGAAGGCGATAACAGTCAAGAAAAAACGGAGGAACCCACGGCCAAGCGCTTACAAAAAGCGCGTGACGATGGCCAAATTCCCCGATCAAAAGAACTCAGTACCAGCCTTGTATTAATTGTCGGTGCCCTAGCCTTATGGATTTTTGGCGGTTTTATTTTTAAGGGCGCTGAAAACATCTTTGTATTTAATTTCACCCTAGAGCGCAGCCATTTGTTTGATGACAAAGAAATGGTTATTCACTTATCTGCTTCAGCACTTGAAGCAATTGTGGCCTTAGCACCTGTAATGATCGCACTGACTATTGCGGCTATTTTAGGACCGCTTGCCCTAGGTGGTTGGATGTTCAGCGGTAAATCGTTATTACCCAAACTTAACCGTATTAGTCCTCTTGCAGGTTTTAAACGTATGTTTGGTCTTAAAAGTTTAGTGGAGTTGTTGAAAAGCTGGGCAAAAGTATTGGTAATCGCCGGTTGTACTATCTTGCTATTTTTTGCACTAGAAAATTCAATTTTATATTTAAATCAAGAACCCGATAGACAAGCCATTATTCATGCCATGGATCTTGTGATGCTGGCAGCGTTAGCGCTGGCGATCAGTACGTTACTAATCAGTGTAATTGATGTGCCATTTCAAATTTACGACTTTACCAAAAAAATGAAAATGAGCCTGCAAGAAGTGAAAGATGAACACAAGGACACAGAAGGCAAGCCCGAAGTTAAGCAACGCATTCGTCGATTACAGTACGAAATGAGTCAACGTAAAATGATGCAAGATGTTCCCGAAGCCGATGTGGTGATCACTAACCCAACCCATTATGCGGTTGCATTAAAATATCATAGCGAAGGAATGGAAGCGCCGGTGCTGGTTGCCAAAGGCGCTGATGAAGTGGCATTTAAAATTCGTGAGATTGCCAAAGCGCATAATGTTCCGATTGTTGAGGCCCCATCATTGGCCCGTTCTGTATACACTTATACCCGAATTGGCAAAGAGATTCCTGAAGGGCTTTATGTGGCCATTGCACAAGTGCTTGCATACGTATATCAATTGAATCAGCACTTTAAAGGCATGGGGCCGAAACCGAAACAGCCGGTCTTCCCTGTACCGCCAGATTTACGTGCTTAATCAATTAAATGCTTTTCCATTACAGCATGGGCAATGGTGTTACTGGTAAATTCAGCAGAAGCGGTCTGATAATTCAGGCGGCGATAAAACCCCAATGCACTGGTACGTGCATTTAACACAATATGCTTACCTTGTTGCTGTTGAATGATTTTCTCGGCCTGTTGAATTAATTGGCGGCCAATGCTTCTGCCTTGAAAATCCATGTGAACCGCCATTTGGCGAATGCGAAACACTTCTGGGTCTTGCTCAGGTGCAACCAAAACACAACCAATAAGTGTTCCGTTATAAAATGCGCCAATATGAATTTGATGCATATCTTCTTGTGTGTCGTTGGGTGATAAGGCTAACCCCAATGGCTCTCGTAGCAACGTCTCGCGTAATGCTAGCTCTGCATCGTAATCCTCTGATGGCACCTTAATCGGTGCGTATTGAACTGTATTGATCATCTATGACTTATTCTCTTTTGTTATGGCTAGCTTGATTCACAAATAAAACAAGATTAAGCCAATGCCAGTTGGTGATTATTCTGGCCATGTTCTTGCACTGACCCCACTAGCGTCAAAATTTTCAAACGTAGTTGGGATGTAAATGGCTGTTAATCGCGCAAGTTTACCACAGATCAATTTTCCGCAAGTGTTGCAACAAGTTCGCTCATTCTTAGCTGGCAATCTGGGTGTGCCGGTTATGCTCATGGTATTGCTGGGTATGATGACCTTGCCAGTGCCCACTTTTTTATTGGATGTCTTTTTTACCTTTAATATTGCCTTATCCATCGTGGTGTTAATGGTCAGTATCTATGCCGGTCGGCCTTTAGACTTTGCGATTTTCCCCAGCGTTCTTTTGGTGGCAACCTTATTACGGCTTGCGCTTAATGTAGCATCCACGCGAGTGGTATTACTTGAAGGTCATGAAGGGGGCGCAGCGGCTGGTAAAGTGATCGAATCTTTTGGTGAAGTATTGGTCGGCGGGAACTACGCCGTGGGTTTGGTTGTGTTCTTGATCCTGATGATCATTAACTTTGTAGTGGTTACCAAGGGGGCAGGTCGAGTTTCAGAGGTTAGCGCTCGTTTCACCTTGGATGCTATGCCAGGTAAACAAATGGCCATTGATGCGGATTTAAACGCCGGATTAATTGATGCCGATGAAGCGAAAACCCGTCGTCGTGATGTGGCCAATGAAGCTGAATTTTATGGTTCGATGGATGGTGCCAGTAAATTTGTAAAAGGGGATGCCATTGCCGGCATGCTCATTTTATTAATTAATATTATTGGTGGCTTGTCCATTGGCATGGCGCAACATGATCTGGATTTTGCCCGCGCCACAGAAGTTTATGCCTTACTCACCATTGGGGATGGTTTGGTCGCACAAATTCCTTCTCTGTTACTGTCCACAGCAACTGCCATCATTGTTACCCGCAATAACGGCGAGTTGGATATGGGTGGTCAGGTATTTGATCAAATGTTTGGCTCATCCCGCGCTTTAGCTGTGGCATCGGGTATTTTGATTTTAATGGGTCTTATTCCTGGTATGCCACATCTCGCCTTTTTGGGCCTAGGTGCGCTATCTGCCGCGATTGCTTATTTCATTTATCGGCGAGACCAAAAAGTCGATGTCATTGATGAAGGCATAGGGGGTGGGAGTGCTCGCCAAGCGGCGCAAAAAGCGGCAGCCGGTGGCTCTTCATCAGCATCAGGTTCGCAAGCTCCCGGTGTGGGCTCTCAGCCTATGAAAGCATTGCCGGGCAATGACAGCAAAGAAGTGGATTGGGATGATGTAGAAGCTGTGGACATTATTGGTCTTGAGGTAGGCTATCGTCTGATCCCTCTGGTGGATAAAAACCAAGGCGGTCAATTACTCAGTCGTATTAAAGGCATTCGCAGAAAACTCTCCCAAGATTTAGGGTTTCTTATTCCCAGTGTACACATCCGCGATAATCTTGACTTAATGCCCAATGCCTATCGGATTTTATTAATGGGCGTGGCCGTAGCAGAGGCCACCATTGAGCCAGATAAAGATATGGCTATTAACCCAGGGCAAGTATTTGGTTCGTTAGACGGTACGGTAACTCAAGACCCTGCGTTTGGTTTGGAAGCGGTTTGGATTGAAGAATACAAAAAAGATCAGGCGCAAACCCTAGGCTATACCGTCGTGGATTCCAGTACAGTGGTCGCCACGCATTTGAATCAGTTATTACAAAAACACGCCCATGAATTAATTGGCCATGAAGAAGTTCAACAAATGTTGGATCGACTAGCGAAAATTTCGCCTAAATTGGCCGAAGAGTTAGTGCCCAACACCTTAAATCTCAGTCAGCTGTTAGCGGTATTGCAAAACCTATTAACTGAAGGGGTGCCCGTACGGGATATGCGCTCGATTGCCGAGGCTTTAGCCAATACCAAAATAGAGAGTCAAGATACTGCCGCACTCACCGTCCAAGTTCGCAAAGTGCTTAAACGTTTAATCATCCAAAGTATCTACGGGAATGCGGATGATCTATCGGTCATTACTTTAGAGCCATCATTGGAACAGTTATTGCTGAAAACAGTACAGCAAAGTAAACAGCAAAATGGTGGCGCGGATAACATGATATTAGAGCCGAGTATGGCTGAAAAACTGCAAAGCTCTTTATTGGAAGCCGCCCGAAATCAAGAGATGGCCGGTAACCCCGCGGTGTTATTAGTCAGTGGTATGTTGCGTCCGGTCTTGGCGAATTTTGTAAGAACTGTCACCGATACCTTGCACGTGGTGTCGTACCAAGAAGTGCCGGACAACAAACAAATTACCATCGCCGCCACCATTGGCGCATAAGTTAAACATTGATAGATGCTTAAAAACATAAAGTGATTAAAGGATTAAAACCTAAGCCCAGCTTGGTTAATTGAGAAGACTATTATGAAGGTACGCCGTTTTACTGCCAGCAGCATGCAAAAAGCGTTAAAAACCGTTCGTGATGAAATGGGGCCTGATGCGGTTATTTTATCCAACCATCGTGTAAGTGGTGGGGTTGAAATTATTGTGGCTCAAAATTACGAACCGGTTAGTGCAAAAAAAACGGCGCCTGTTCATCACTCTGATGACTTTGAAGAGGATGACCACACCCCTGTTAAAAAAGTTGCGAAAACATCACAGCAAAATCCATGGCCTTTCTTAAATGAAAACGAACGCCACGATGTTCAAGAGCAATTAAAGCTGCAAGATCAGCTTGAAGACTTAAAACGCCTACGTGAAAAAGAGCAAAGTGCCCAAGTGCCGTCTCAGCCTGAAATTAATGTGCAAAGCAAAGCCGGTCTACAAGAATCACTGCAGCATATCAAGCAGCAACGCCAAGACCCTGGTTATGCGTATCAGCCCCCTGAACAAACGAAGCCATCAACAGCGAAAGCATCATCAGTAAAAGCAGTGGCAAACGATGCAAAGCACACTCAGCATAATCAACAAATCTTGAATGACGTGCGCAATGAACTAAATGATTTAAAAGATTTATTAGTCAGTAATCATAGCGAGCCGATTCAAACGCAACAAAATTTTGTTTGGAAAAAATTCAGTCCAGCTAATGCCCTGCAAGCCAAACTTTGGCAGCGCTTAGAGCACATGGGATTTGATGACTGGTTGATTCACCGTCTATTACACACGATTCAAAGTCATGCCGATGAAAAACAAGCCTGGCAAAGCAGCCTCCATGATTTAGCGCAGCATATTAATATCAGCCCGAGTGATCGCCTTAAACGCGGCGGCGTGTTTGCTTTGGTAGGCCCAACCGGTGCGGGTAAAACCACGACCATTGCTAAAATGGCGGTGCGATACACTCTAGAACATGATGGTGGCAAAGTGGGGCTGATCACCATGGATAATTATCGCTTAGCGGCCCATGATCAATTACGCACACTGGGTCAAATTTTAGGTGTACCAGTACAAGTGGCCGATCAAGACCATCCTTTGAGTGACTGCATTAAACAGCTTGAGCATTGTGATCTGGTCTTAATTGATACCGCTGGGCTGACCCCTGAACATCCCATGCTGAAATATCAATTAGACCAATTAGCACAACTTAAAACGCCGGTGAATACTTTGCTTGCATTACCGGCAACGAGTAATTCTCGAGTGTTAAGAAAGGTGTATTACAATTATAAAGCAGCCAATTTAAGTGCCTGTGTTCTCACAAAAGTAGACGAAGCGAGCAGTCTGGGTGATGCCATTACCGTATTACTTGAATGTAAGTTAGACCTTGCTTACAGCACCGATGGTCAGCGTATTCCGGATGATTTTGATCCCGCCAATGCCAAGGCCTTGGTGAAACAAGCCGTGCGTATGGCACAGCAAGAGCAGCACGTAAGCGTGCAGCAAAACATGGCCGCAGGTGCGTGGTAGTGGCATTAGCAGAGCATCTGCTAAGACAAACTAGGAGACTCAATTGATGGAAAATTGTCTGTTTATAGCCACTGAAATTGCAGCTATTTGCTCCAATTGCACTAAGCTCTTAATTAAGGGGAGTGTTTGATGCATCCAGTTCAAGTAATCGCCGTCACCGGTGGCAAAGGTGGCGTAGGTAAAAGTAATGTATCGGTGAATCTCAGCATTGCACTGGCTGAGATGGGGCGCCGGGTAGTGTTATTAGATGCCGATTTAGGCTTGGCTAACATTGATGTTTTATTAGGCCTGACGGCTAAGAATAACATTAGCAATGTACTCAGTGGCGAGATAAGCCTACGTGATGTAATGGTCAACGGTCCTGCTGGTATTCGTATTATCCCATCGGCATCGGGCACACAAGAAATGGCTCAGCTCGATCCAAGAGAACACGCCGGGCTGATTCGCGCTTTTAGCTCCATTGCCGATCAATTAGATGTATTGATTATCGATACGGCAGCGGGCATTGGCGATGGTGTGGTTAGTTTCGTAAAAGCCGCTCAAGAAGCGGTCATTGTGGTCACGGATGAGCCCACCAGTATCACGGATGCCTACGCATTAATTAAATTGTTGAACCGCGACCATGGCCTATTTCGTTTTCGTGTGTTGGCAAATATGGTGAAAACCAGCCAAGACGGTCATAACCTGTTTGCCAAGCTAACCAAGGTCACGGATCGTTTTCTTGATGTGGCGCTCATGTATGTAGGCAGTATCCCATTTGATGACAGTGTGAAGCGCTCGGTGCAAAGACAGCGAGCCGTGGTTGAAGCGTATCCAAGAGCGAAAGCCTCATTGGCTTATAAGTCACTGGCTAAGAAAGTTGATTCTTGGCCATTGCCCACTAGTGCTAGGGGCAATTTAGAGTTCTTTGTGGAGAATTTAGTATCAACAGCTCGTGGATAAATTATGGCCGTAGCAAGTGGATTCGCCATGTATACAGGTGAGCAAAATCCAAACTACAATCAGTTGGTCGAAGAGTACGCCACGTTAGTGAAGCGCATTGGGCATCACTTGAAAGGGCGACTGCCTGCCTCTGTCCAACTAGATGACTTAATTCAATCAGGCATGATTGGCTTGATTGAAGCGGCACGCAAGTATGAACCCAGCAAGGGTGCCAGCTTTGAAACCTATGCGGGTATTCGTATCCGCGGTGCCATGTTAGATGAAATTCGAAAAGGTGACTGGGCGCCGCGCTCAGTCCATCGCAATAGTCGTAAGATATCAGAAGCCATTCGTTACGTTGAATCCCAAACAGGGCGCGATGCGCAAGACCATGAAGTGGCCGAAGCCCTTGAAATGACCTTGGATGAATATCACCAGCATTTACAAGACGGTCTAGGCTCACGCTTGTTTAGTTTTGAAGATCTGCTCAGTCAACCCGGTGAGCGTGAAGGTGACTTGATCAGTCGGGATGACTCTGGCCCGCTAGAGGGTCTTCAATCCCAGCACTTCCAGCAGCACTTAGCCAAGGCCATTGCCAAGCTTCCAGAAAGAGAGCAGCTCGTGTTGGCCTTGTATTACGATGAAGAGTTAAACCTCAAAGAAATTGGTGCTGTGCTGGATGTCAGTGAGTCTCGGGTAAGCCAGATTCACAGCCAAGCGGCACTAAGATTACGGGCCCGTCTATCGGAATGGGTAGAGCAGCAAGCTTAATAATTGGGATACTAGAGTAGGTTATTTTCGCCTAGTCTTATATTTAACATCAACCTGCTGGATAACTTGATAACACTGGCTAGACTAAAAATAGGTAATAGAGTCTTGGCCAGCGCGCTGGGAGGTAGCTTTGGATAAAAATATGAAAATACTCGTCGTGGACGATTTCTCCACCATGAGACGCATCATCAAAAATCTGTTAAGGGATTTGGGCTTTACCAATACCCAAGAAGCAGATGATGGCAATACCGCCTTGCCCATGTTGCAAAGTGGTGACTTTGATTTCTTAGTCACCGATTGGAATATGCCAGGGATGACAGGTATCGAGCTGTTAAAGCATGTGCGAGAAGACGAGCGCTTGAAAACGTTACCGGTATTAATGGTAACCGCAGAAGCAAAACGTGACCAAATTGTAGCGGCGGCTCAAGCTGGCGTAAATGGCTATGTAATTAAACCATTCACGGCGGCAGTGCTTAAAGAAAAGATTGAAAAAATCTTTGAGCGCGTTGATGGCTGACTAGGGAATTGTCATGGCAGAAGCAGAAATTAAAAGCTCAAATAATGAGTTTGCAAAACTGTTTTCTGAAAAAGCCAGCGAATTAATGGGTCGGCTTGAAAATAATGATCTAGCAGGTGCAGTTGGTTTAATTCAGGATTTGCAAAAAGTAAGGGATGAAAACCTCTATCAAGAAATAGGGCATCTCACCCGAGCATTACATGAGTCGATAAAGAATTTTAAGTTAAATAGTAATGTCAGTGGTGCCGGTTCTGATATTGATGAAGCGCATGAAGGTTTATCCTATGTGGTGGAAATGACCGCTAAAGCGGCCAACAAAACCATGGATAAAGTGGATGAAAGTATGCCTTTATCTGAGGCCATTTCAAATGAGGCATCAGAGATCAATCAAGAATGGAATCGCTTTTTAAATAAAGAGATGAGCGCTGGTGAATTTCGTGATTTAACGAAACGTATTAGTGTATTTTTAGATAATACGAATTCGAATACACAAAAATTAAATAGCAACTTGAGCGAAATTTTATTGGCTCAGGATTTTCAAGACTTAACAGGACAAGTGATTCAACGTATTACAAGCATGATTACCGACGTTGAATCCCGACTGGTTAACCTAGTCGCAATGGCCGGACATGTGGATCAAATGACCGGCATACAACACAAAGAACCTGACAATACAGAAACAGATATAGAAGATGATCCAAATAAAGGTGTTGGACCTCAGTTAAACGCTGAAGATAACGAAGACGTGGCATCAAACCAAGATGACGTGGATGATTTACTGTCCAGTCTTGGTTTCTAAAGGAGTAAAAGGATGAGTTTGGACGCTGATGAAGAGATCCTCCAGGACTTCCTTGTAGAAGCAGGTGAAATTTTAGAACTGCTTTCTGAACAGTTAGTTGATTTAGAAAATCGACCTGATGACCATGATTTACTTAACTCTATTTTCCGCGGTTTTCACACAGTAAAAGGCGGCGCGGGCTTTCTTCAGCTCAACCCTCTGGTTGAATGCTGTCACGTAGCCGAAAACGTGTTTGATATTCTACGAAACGGTCAACGTACTGTGACCTCCGACCTAATGGATGTCGTACTGCAAGCGTTGGATTCCGTTAATGAAATGTTCGAAAGTGTGCGCGGTGGTGAAATGCCGGCACCGGCATCCCCTGAGCTGATCGCTGAGCTTTCTCGCTATTCTAAACCTGAATCCGCTGAGCAACCGGCGGCTGCCGCTGAGCCTCCTGCCGCTGAAGCACCTGCTGAGCCTGTGGCCCAAGAGACACCCACCCCTGCTGAAGGGGCGGCGGATGATGGTGACATCACAGATGAAGAGTTTGAAAATTTACTCGATTCACTTGAAGAACCAGGTGATGCACCTAAAGCGCAAGCCGCCCCGCCGCCAGCAGACGATGATTTATTTGATGCGCCAGCTGCTTCTGCTGGGTCCGATGATGAAATTACACCGGATGAATTTGAGGCGCTTCTTGATCAGCTTCACGGCTCAGGTAAAGGCCCTACTGTTAAAGATAGTGGTAGCGCTGGCACTGATGCACCCGCAGCCGTGGAAGCCACGCAAGCGCAAGACGGCGATGCCACTATTTCAGAATCAGAATTTGAAGAATTACTTGATAAACTGCATGGTAAAGGCAAAGGCCCAACCATTGCCGATGATGCAGGTGACAAGACGCCTGCGCCAGCTTCTCCTGCAGAAGCGGCAAAACCGGCCGAGCCGACTAAAGCTCCAGAACCTGCTAAAGCGCCTGAACCAGTAAAAGCAGCAGCGCCCACACCGGCCGCTAAAGCGCCTGCACCTTCTGCGTCAGCCGCTGCCAAAAAACCTGAAGCACCCGCGGCAGAGACCACGGTGCGTGTGGATACAAAACGCCTAGATGACATTATGAATATGGTGGGCGAACTGGTATTGGTGCGAAACCGTCTTGTTCGCTTGGGCTTAAAAAGTACCGACGAGTCCATGGCCAAAGCCGTGTCGAATTTAGACGTGGTGACGGGTGATCTGCAAACGTCAGTCATGAAGACACGGATGCAGCCGATTAAAAAAGTATTTGGTCGCTTCCCTCGAGTGGTACGCGATCTTGCTCGTAATTTGAAAAAAGAAGTAACACTAGAGCTTAAAGGCGAAGAAACGGATCTAGATAAAAATTTAGTAGAGGCCTTGGCTGACCCGCTAGTCCACTTGGTTCGAAATGCAGTGGATCATGGTATAGAACAACCAGAAGAACGCGAAGCAGCTGGTAAGTCCCGAAACGGTACCGTTGTGTTGTCAGCTGAACAAGAAGGTGACCATATCCTGCTATCTATTACCGACGACGGTAAAGGTATGAACCCCAAGAAGTTACAAAAAATTGCAGTTGATAAAGGGGTGATGGATCAAGATGCTGCGGACCGATTGACGGACTCGGAATCCTTTAATTTGATTTTCGCTCCTGGCTTTTCCACAAAAACCGAAATCAGTGATATTTCTGGTCGTGGTGTTGGCATGGATGTGGTGAAAACAAAAATCACCCAATTAAATGGCATGCTTAATATTGATTCTGAGGAGGGAAAAGGCTCTAAAATCTTGATTAAAGTGCCGTTAACCTTGGCCATTATGCCAACTCTAATGGTCATGCTTCAAGATCAAGCTTTTGCATTTCCATTGGTGAGTGTGAATGAGATTTTCCATTTAGATTTAACCAAAACCAATGTTGTTGATGGTCAAGAAGTGGTGGTGGTTCGTGATAAAGCTATTCCATTATTTTATTTAAAAAACTGGTTGGTCAATGACATAAAACCAAAAGATGAACCAGAAGTTGTAAAAGAAGGCCATGTCGTTGTGGTTTCAGTGGGCACCAAACGTGTCGGATTCGTCGTTGATCAATTGATTGGCCAAGAAGAGGTGGTCATCAAGCCCTTGGGTAAAATGCTTCAAGGTACTCCAGGTATGGCGGGCGCAACCATTACAGGTGATGGCCGTATTGCATTAATTTTAGATGCGCCGAGTATGCTGAACCATTACGCTAAAAAGAACAGTTTAATCGCGGCTTAAGTCAGTGCGATTAATTCTGTGTTTTGCCTGTTGCAAGTATGTTGAAGTATCTGTGTGAGTTGATGGGGTCGCAATGGCAATTCGAGTATTAGTAGTAGACGATTCTGGTTTTTTTCAAAAACGCATTGCTGAGATTCTCAAATCAGTTGCCGACATTAAAATCGTGGGCTTCGCCAATAATGGCCGTGAGGCCATTGAAAAAGTAGAAAGCCTAAACCCTGATGTGGTAACTATGGATTACGAAATGCCGGTTATGGATGGCTTAACCGCATTACGCCACATTATGAAAGCCAAACCTACCCCTGTATTAATGTTCTCTTCTCTAACCTATGACGGTGCTCGTGTCACCCTTGATGCCCTAGACGCAGGGGCTGTGGACTTTTTGCCAAAGAATTTTGAAGATTTACAGCGTGGTGGCGATAAAATTCGTAATACGTTAAGTGATAAAATAAAAAGTGTGGCCAAGTATTATAATCGTTCGGTTTCAAGCCAAGCATATTCGTCTGTGCCCACACAAACACAAACACAAACACAAACAGCTCCCGGTGCGAGTCTCGCCCAAAATACGTCGGTACGAGAAACACCAAGAGTCCCCGTTAATAAACCACCTATCCCTAAAGAGCCCGCTGACACGACGAATGATACACATGCCCGTTTAAAGCCGGTTGATGTGGTCTTAATTGGGACAAGTACAGGCGGGCCTGTGGCGTTACAAAAAGTACTGGCTGGTTTACCCGCAAGTTTTTCAAAACCGATTGTGCTTATTCAACATATGCCAGCTTCTTTTACGGGTGCCTTCGCTGAGCGTTTGGATAAGCTGTGTAATATTGGTGTGAAGTTGGCAGAAGATGGTGATGAATTAAAAGCGGGTCAGGCCTTGCTTGCACCTGGTGGTCAACAGTTATTGTTGGATCGCGGGCGAGTGAAAATTGTCGATGGTGACGATCGAGTTAATTATAAACCCTGCGTTGATATCACCTTTGCCAGTGCGGCCAAACATTACCCAGGGAAAGCGTTGGGTATCATTCTGACCGGTATGGGTAGCGATGGTAAAGATGGGGCTCAACTGATGAAACAAAGTGGCTCACCTATTTGGGCACAAGATGAAAAAACTTGTGTGATTTACGGCATGCCAATGGCTATTGCAAAAGCCAATCTAGCGGATGCCATTTTGCCTTTACACGAGATCACCGGGAAGTTAATCAAAGAGGTCCGTTAATGGATATGCTTGGCCTAGCAGGGATTGTGCTGGGGATTGCGGTTATATTGATTGGCAATATGATCGAAGGGGGTTTGAATNCCTCTTTAATGAATGGNGCTGCTGCCATCATTGTATTTGGCGGCACGTTGGCTGCTGTCATGGTGCAAACCCCTTTTGCTGTTATGCGCAGAGCATCTTCTCGTGCTCTATGGCTTGTATTTCCACCTCAATTTAGCCTCTCTGAGTTAATCGATACCCTGTGTAAATGGTCTCAAATTGCTCGCAAAGAAGGTTTAATTGGTCTTGAAAACAGCGCAAAAACCGCCACACCTCTTGCCAGAAAAGGTCTTAATTTATTAGCCGATGGTCAAACCCCTGTGGCCATTCGCACAAGCCTAGAATTGGATTTATATCGGCAAGAAGATGCCGGGTTACAATCGGCTCATGTATACGAAAGTATGGGGGGGTATGCACCGACCATTGGTATTTTAGGCGCTGTTTTAGGCTTGATGCAGGTGTTGGGGAGTTTAAGTGAACCCGATCAAATTGGCCCAGGTATCGCGACGGCATTTGTAGCAACCATTTATGGGGTGGGAAGTGCCAACCTGCTCTTTTTACCATTGGCACAGCGCCTTAAGCATATTGTACGAAAAGAGTATCTTTACAATGAACTCATTATTGAAGGTTTAGTGGCCATCGCAGAAGGAGAACATCCCAATTCAATTCGTTACCGTTACGAAAGTTTAAAAAAAGGGGGCACGTCTTGATAGGGGGCCAACATGCCTAGGCGGCACTCGCCACCTGAATCGGCTCATGCCCATCGATGGATGGTGTCCTATGCGGATTTCATGACGCTGATGTTTGCTTTTTTTGTTGTCTTGTACAGCGCATCCTCTCTTAATGATGAGAAATTCAATCAGATGAGTCAGGTGTTTGTGGGAGTGTTTGATCAACCTGTCGCACTGAATTTATCACCGGATGTTCAGTCTATTATTACGCAGTTAACGGCGCCCTCTGACCAAAAAAATGAATCATTAAGTGAAAGCGATTCGTTGATTGAAGATATGGCCTTGTTGCAAGTTGATTTAAATCGCCTGATTGAGCAGTCATTGGATAAACCAAGGGTGAGCTTACAAAAAGTGCCGCATTATTTGCAGCTAGAGGTTCCTGCTGATTATTTGTTTAAAGGCAATTCAGCCACGGTCAGTGTGGAGGGAGCATTTATTTTGGCGCAGTTAGCGGATGCGTTTGAAGGCATTTCGAATTTCATAAGTATTGAGGTTTTTACTGATAATCAAGTGCCTGAGGTAAACCCTTGGCAATTAGCGGCGAATCAGGGAATGGCTATTTTGCAATTGCTGACGCTGGATGATGTATCACCCATGCGATTAGCGGTAATTAATTATGGGCCTTTTCAGCCTATTGCCACTAACGACGATGATGAAGGGCAGTCAATTAATCGACGAGTGCTATTCTTAATTCACGATAATAAAGACAGCATAAATAGGGTGAAAACGGTGACGGATGCCCACTTGTCTGCTAATCCTTAATAGTAAGGATAGGAATAGAACCTGCATAGTGAATCAGTAGGTCAATAAAATTGCCGCTTTTAGTGTGGCAGGGTGTTTAGGCCAAGGAGTAAGTTGTGCATGTATGGGCCGTAGCAAATCAAAAAGGTGGTGTGGGTAAAACCACAACCACAGTGAGTCTTGCGGGATTGTTGCGCGAGCAGGGTCACCGTGTGTTAATGGTTGACCTTGATCCCCATGGTTCTCTGACCAGTTATTTTAAATATGACCCTGATGAAATTGAGTTCAGTACCTTCGATCTATTTATGCACGAAGGTAAGGTGCCCGAGGATCTGCCGAAAAAAATCATTCGTAAAACCACCAAAGAAGGCATTGATTTATTCCCGGCCAGTACTGCTCTGGCGACGCTTGAGCGCAAAGTAGCTGGGCAGGGTGGAATGGGGTTAGTCATGTCAAAAGCCTTAGCCACTCTTTGGGATGATTATGAGTTTGTGTTGATTGATACGCCGCCCATATTGGGTGTGTTAATGATTAACGCCTTGGCTGCTGCTCAGCGATTATTAATTCCGGTACAGACCGAATTCTTAGCGGTGAAAGGTTTGGAGCGTATGACTCATACTCTGGGTATGGTGATGCAAAGCACCAAGAAGCAATTGCCGTTTACCATTATCCCAACGCTTTATGATCGTCGAACTCACGCGTCTATTAATGCCCTTAAAAAAATTCGAGAACTATATGGCGAACTTGTTTTTGCAGAATCCATACCCGTGGATACTAAATTTCGAGACGCCAGTGCCTCAGCGCAAGTACCATCGGATTTAGACCCAGACGGGAGAGGGGTTCGCGTTTACCGCCACCTGCTTAGCAACCTGTTAAGCACGGCCAACGCGGCTTAGAGTGATGACCATGAAGGGTACCTCCGATCAAGCCGTCAGTGACTACCTAGATAATCTCTTCTTTGACGATTATTTACCGCCTATTGCGCAAGTAGCCCAGTACACCCCTTGTGATACGGTGAATATGAGCTGCCGTTTACAAATTTGCGATGATGCCTTTAAGTTGATGAGTATGAACAATGCGCCTGCTGCGACTATTTGGCATGCGTTTATACAAATGCTTTTGCTCGGTAACTCGCTGCCACCTAGTCAGTTGAAAAATTATGTGTTCAAACAAAGCCAGGTTCTGTACTCCAAAGCCCAAGTGAACAGCGGGTGACCTATGAATAACCCTACCCAAGCTAAGCCAGTATTAACACAGTCAGTGCATGTTGAAACAGTTGTCCAAGAATATATGGATAATCTGCTGGTGGATTTATTTCCGGATGTGGCTGTTGATAAATCAGAGACGTCCTCATCCGTTGACGTTAAGGCGAATGATGTTCAACAGACTGTAGTTGAAGAATTGACGGTGGCACCTGTGCCAGTAGCCGTCCCCGTTACACCTGAATACATACCTCAGGATATCCAAGAGCAAGCTCAGTCCAATGAGATAAAGACAAAAGTTGACCCTGTTTCACCTGTCATCGCCCCTATCGAGGAGTTATCTCAGGTTGAAACAAAACTACCCGTTGATGAGCCCTCCCCACAGAGCCAATCAATTGACAAAATTTATGCTAAACCGGATGAGTTACGGTATCCNCNAGCGCCTATTTGGGCGCAGCAAGCTTTTGAAGTTTTATTGTTTGATGTTTGTGGNTTAAAACTGGCTGTGCCCATGGAGTCTTTGGGNAAAATTATCAAAGTTGANCATGAAACCAGTCAATTAATTGGTCGNCCGGATTGGTTTATTGGCGCATACATTGAGCAAGAGCAGCACTTATATGTGGTCGACACAGCAAAATACATCATGCCNGAAAAAGGTTTTGACTTGGCNAATACCGGTTTTGAATATGTGATTCAACTGCAGCGAAGTAAGTGGACGCTGGCCTGTAAGAAAGTGCATAGCACCGTGCGTATTGAGCCNGACCAGATTAAATGGCGTTCCCAGCAGGGTAAGCGTAAATGGCTTTCCGGCACGGTGGTCGATCACATGTGCGCCTTGATTCATGTAGACAGTCTCATTGAGTTATTAGAAGCCGAAGCAAAGTAAGTCTTGTTGTTATATGAGATCTCGACTGGCACACAACCTGCTCTAGTCTAAACTAATAACAAGGAATGTTATGAATTTGACGAGTTGCCAAATATCCATTGGCCGCTGGCGTAATTAAGCGAACATTAAGTTGGCTACGCCATATATAGGAGAGAGTTGATGAGTACCTATGAAGCAAAAGGGGTAGCTGAAGATCCCGTGTTGCAGTGGGTCACATTTCGTTTAGATAACGAGACCTACGGCATCAATGTTATGCAGGTACAAGAAGTACTTCGCTATACAGAGATCGCGCCAGTACCCGGTGCGCCACCGTACGTGTTAGGCATTATCAATCTCCGCGGTAATGTGGTGACGGTAATCGATACGCGATTGCGTTTTGGTTTAAGTCAAACAGAAACCAATGACCAAACCCGTATTGTGATTATCGAAACCGAAAATCAAGTGGTGGGCATTTTAGTGGACGCCGTGGCCGAAGTGGTTTACCTGCGTCAGTCTGAAATCGAGACCACACCCAATGTGGGTAATGATGAAACCGCCAAGTTCATTCAAGGGGTTTGTCACAAAAATGAAGAGCTTCTTATTCTGGTTGATCTTGAAAAAATGATGTCCGATGAAGAATGGGCAGAACTTAACGACTTCTAAGTTGTGATCAACACCATATAGTCGCTCCAAGCAGTTGACATCAAGCTCTTAATCAAGAGCTTGATGTTCATAATAAATTTAAAACTTGCCTTAAAGGCAACTGCGAGTGAATCATGTTAGAACTTGTATCGTCTTGGGCGCTCAGTGCGTCTATGCATCCTATTTTATTAATCATTGCAGCCAGCACGGCCATCCTAGGTTGTTCCATGGCGGTTTATAATGCGCGCCTGCTTATTAAACAAAAACGACAGCAAGACCTAATTAATCGACGATTACATGAAGACATGGCCTCGTTGTCTAAAAGTGCTATTGGCATGGGACAAAAAGTCCTTGAAACAGAGCGTCGCCTAGCTGAAGTACTAAAGAAGCAATTTACTATTTTAAATTCTCAGCCAGAGCACCCATCCTATGATCAAGCATCTCGTTTGATTGCCATGGGTGCCACCGAAAATGATCTAGTCAGCAGTTGTGGCTTTAGTCATTCAGAAGCGGAGCTATTGTTGTCACTTAATAGAAAACGCCAAGGTAACTTTGAAACCGCGGTGCATTGATCTGCTCGCAAGGCTTATCTGATTAAGCCTGAGTTGAATACCGCGGCTGTCTTACACATCGAATTGGATGTATTCCCAAGCTTAAAAACATCCCCGATGAGCGAAGCGCTTTAATCGGGGATACGCTGCTCTTTCCAGAATACTTTAAGTGCTTCTGTTTCTGTTTTAGATTCTTGGCGTTATTCTCAGGCTGGCTCTATTTTGCTGGCATTTTTCCTCGTAGTTTTTATAACCTGAAATAGTCAAATATTTGCTTGGGCTTTTTAGCTATAACCCCTCAGATACCTTACAGCTATAAGTTACAAGCTAGGCCCATTACAAGACCTATACTCAAATTAACACTGTTAAAAGGAGATAGGCCATGAGATTGAAAACCTCCTTAATGAGCCTCGTATTACTGCTTGCTGTTTTTTCCACTCAGGCTGAACAAATTGAATCCATCAAAGGGGCCAATACCATTGATGCGTTTCAGGCTCTGAATCTATTTGAGAAGGGCGCTACTTTCATTGATGTTCGAGATCAATTTGAATATCAGCTGGGTCATATTCGCAGTGCTGTGCATCTAGACTTAAAGCGTGACTTCAATGACTTATATCTGATTGAGACCCTAGATAAAGATATTCCCATTGTTATCTACTGTAACAGTGCCCATTGCTACCGCAGTGCGGTGGCCACTTTTCTAGCGGTGGCGTGGGGTTATGAGAATGTTCACTATTTCAAAGATGGCTATTTTACCTGGTTAGCCTTGGATTTACCGGTGGTCATGGATCAAAGCCAAGACCATATCGCCAAAGGGGACGAAGCCGACAGCCAATGGCGTGCTCAAATGAAGGATGCGCTGGCTGAAGTTCAGCTGGCAAAAAACCAAGGGTTTGAACAGGCCACCGGGCCTACTATTCGATCACTTGCCCAGTAGTTCCTAAGGAGCGGGGTGTTTGGAAGTGTGATCAATACTGGCGTCCGGTGTAACGTCTAACAGCTTGTTTTAATTCGTAAAAAAAATCGAAATAGGGGTGACAAAGGGAAATCAATCCGTATAATGCACGCCATCTCAAAGCACCGAGATGACGTGGGGCCTTAGCTCAGCTGGGAGAGCGCAACACTGGCAGTGTTGAGGTCAGCGGTTCGATCCCGCTAGGCTCCACCAATTTTTTCA